>JBAYQE010000087.1:0-11625 GCA_041677345.1 Thiohalomonadaceae bacterium | reverse complement strand
CGGTCTTCACTTCCTCTACGCTCACGCGCGGTGTGCCGAAATTGAACTTGGGCGCCAGGATCGATTCGTGCAGCTGATGGATGTCGAATTCGTCCACCACCACCTCGCCGTCGCGGCGTGCATGGTAGCGAAACAGGTTGAGTTCGTGTGCGATCTCCTCGGTGAGATAGTTGCGCACGAAACCAAAGTCGTCCTCTTCCTCCATGATGCGTCGCGCCGCTTCCACACCCCTTTCCTTGATGATGTGCTCCCACATGGAAAAACCCAGGTGGTACGGATTGAGGGCGAGCGCCACCTGGTCGCTGCCGGCATAGGGTCGCACCACGTCGGAATGGGTCTTGGCCGCTTCCAGGTAGAGATCGGGGGGCAGGAATTCCGCATCCCGCAACAAGTGGGCGTGCCAGTACGAGGCCCAACCTTCGTTCATGATCTGGCAGGCAAATACCGGGTAGAAGTAGAACGATTCCTCGCGTACCGCGAGCAGGATGTCCCGCTCCCAGCCGTCCAGGTCCGGCGCGTAGGTGGCGATGAACCACAGTAGATCGAATTCCTCATGGGGCGGCAGGGGCAGACGCTTGCGCTGCAGCGACACCGGTGTGGCCGCGTCCGTGAGGTTGTCGAAACGCTGATGGAACTCGTCGGGCTTGTCTACCGGATGCGCTTCTTCGAATTCGGGGTAACGGCTGCGGCGCAAGCCTTGGTGGACGTCGATGCACTGCTCCAGGGCGAGGGCGGCATCAAGCACCGCTTCCACGCGGCGCTGGCCGTGCTCTTCAATGGCCGCGGTGATCTGCTTCGCATGCGCGGCGGCCTGCTCCACGATGTGGTAGCCGACTTCCTCCTGACTGGTGCGGAACAAGACGTTGTTACGCGAAAAATCCGCGTGTCCGAGGACGTGGGCCGCCACCAGGGTATTCTCCTCCACGGTGTTGGTGGCCGCGAGATAGGCACGCCCCGGATTGCCCGGAAAGACCACTTCGAAAATGCGCGAATGACCCATGCGGTGCTGCACGAGCTGATAGATGTAGCGCACGCCAAAGGACCAGTGCGGCATACGCACGGGCAGGCCGTAGACCGCTATTTCCATCATGAAAGCGGGCGGTACCAGCTCGAACTCCACCGGAAAATAGTTCAAGCCCTTGTCGCGCGCGAGGCGCTCCAGACGGCCGATATAGTCACGCAGTCTTTCGCTCATGGTCCTATGAAAGTAGAAGAAGTCCGTGAATGAGCACCAATGAACGTCGATTTTTTCCGGGCCGCCCCGCCGAAACGCAGGGGTGACGTCGCCCATCGCGGCCGGTGGCCGCTCCTACGGAGGGATCATGCCACCGCGGGTTGCTACGCCATCTGTAGGAGCGCCTTTATGCCCGAAGGGTGCACCGGGCGCGGATGGCAGTCGAAACCGCGGTGGTGACACCAAGCAATCGCGGCCGGTGGCCGCTCCTACAGGGGGACCATACCACCGGGGTTTGGTGAATCGATTACCAATGTCCCGGGGGTGCGTTCGCGTCTATTTGCGGACCTCTTCTTCTTCGTTTTGGCGACGGAAGAAATGGCGGATGGCTGCCCAGATATCCTCTTCCTTACCGAGTGAATAGGTCGCAACGGGAAAGCCCTTTTTTTCCAGCCGATAGAAGAGCAAGGCCGTCTCGGTCTCATCGATGGACTGGATGCTGCGGCCTGTTTCCAGGTAGCCGATGAAACTGGTGCGTGGCCCCAGTTCATCCAGGGCCTCGCTGGAGGCGCTGCGATCATCGGTGAAATTTTCACCATCCGAGGCGTAAAACAGATAGACGTTGTAGCGGCTCGGGTCGTAGCGTGCGTCGATGACCTCCAGCGCCTTGTTGAAGGCCGTGGAAGCCACGGTGCCGCCGCTGGCACGTACCTGGAAGAACTGGTCTTCAGGGAATTCCCAGGCGTTCACTGTGTGGGCGATGAAGACGGTTTCGATGTGTTGGTACTGGCGGCGCAGGCCCTGCAGCGCCCAGAAGAAAAAGGTCTTCGCCAGGCGGCGCTCGGCCTCGGTGACGCTTGAGGATACGTCGAGCGCAAAGATGACCACCGCGTGGGTTGCCGGGCGGGGGCGTCGCACCAGTTGCCGGAAACGCAGGTCGTCGTTGGTGAAAGCAGGGCCGTCGGGCTGCACCGCGCGCCGCTTGATGGCCTCTTTCAGGGAACGCCGGCGATCGAGTCGGGTGCGGGCACCGTGGCGGTCCCAGCCCTCGCGTACGTATTCGTCTTCATGGGTGGTGCCGAACTTGGGTTCGAGATTGGGGAGTTCCAGTTCCTCCCACAGCCATTCCACGATCTCGTCCACCTTGAACTCAAGCACGAACTCCAGTCCACCTTCGCCGCTGCCGCCCGCGCCTTTGCCCTGGGTGTTACGCGGCTGCGGTTGGCGCAGCACGTCGCCGGGCTCCACCTGCTCGCCCTGGCCTACGCCACTATGTTGATCGGCGTCGCTCAGCCGGAAGCGGTAGTGCTCGAGGAAATGCACGGGCACCTGGACGTTGCGGTTGTTGCCGCTACCGGACAGCACGTCGGCGCCGGCGGCCACATCCATGATGCGGTCCTTGACCGCCTCGCGCACCTTCTCGTTGTGCCGCAGCCAGTCACGGCTGCCGCGGGAGAACAGGTCATACCAGCGATTGCTCTGGTCCTGTGCGCTGCTGTCGTGACTCGCCATTTCTCCCTCCGTTTCGCAGGCCGGGAATCCGGCCATGCCCACTCACTCCTGCGAAAGCAGAGTCGTCACATAATTCAGCGCCTCCTGCGCGGAATGTGTGTCGTAGCCGTATTCGTCCACCAGCCGCTGTTGTACCGCCGAAATCTTCTGCTGGGCGTCGGCATCGGGTCGTGTGGTGGAGGTCACCAGGCGCAGCACGTCGCGGCGTTCCTCGAAGAGGTATTGCTTGATGGCTTCGTGCAGCCGTGCATGGCTGTCGAGGGTGAATTTCTCGCCACGCTTGAAGGAGACCATGGCCTTGCGCACCACCTCCTGGCGGAACGAGGACTTGCCGGAGTCCGAGACCTTGATCTTCTCCTCCACCGAGCGCATGAAGCGTTCATCGGGCGCGCGTGTCTCGTTGGTAATCGGATCCTCGATATGGCGCTGGTCCAGCGAGGCTTCCACTTCATCCAGATATTTCTCCAGCAGGCTCTGGGCCTCGCCCTCGAAGGACGTGAACAGCGCCTTGTGCACGTCTTCCTTCACCCAACGGTTGTAGAAGTCCTTGCGTGTGAGCACCAGGAAGTCGATCCACTGGCGCTTCTGCTTCGCGTCCATGCGCGCATCGGCCTCGATGGCATCCTTGAGGGCGAGCAATACCTCCATGGTGGTCAGGCTACGTACTTCCGACCGGGTGATGGCGTTGGAAATGGCGTTGATCACGAAGCGCGGGGACACACCGGTGAGCCCTTCCTCGGGCGTTTCCTTGCGGATGCGGTCCACTTCGGTTTCCGATATCCCCTCGATGGCCTCACCCGCGTACAGGCGCAGCTTCTTGGTCATGTCCAGGTCCTGGCGTTCCCCCTTCTTCAGACGCGTCAGGATCGCGAACACGGCCACGGTGCGCAGGGCATGCGGGTCGAGGTGCACCTCGCGGAACGCGGAGGCGTTCGAAATGAGCTTGTTGTAGATGCGCGCTTCTTCGGAATAGTTGAGCGTGTAAGGCACCTGCACGATGACCATGCGATCCAGCAGTGCCTCGTTCTCCTTTTCCTGGACGAACTTGTTGAATTCTGCGAGGTTGGTGTGCGCGACGATGGTCTCGTCCAGGTAGATGAGCGGGAAGCGCGCCACCTTGACGTTTTTTTCCTGGGTGAGCGTGAGCAGCAGGTAGAGGAATTCCCGCTTCACCTTCAGGATCTCGATCATCTCCAGCAGACCGCGGCTGGCGGCGTATACCGCGCCAGACCATGACCAGGCGCGCGGATCGCCCTCGTCGCCGTATTCAGCCACCTTGGACAGGTCCACGGAGCCGACCAGGTCAGCGATATCTGCCGTGGTGGGGTCGTGCGGTGCGTAGGTGCCCACGCCCAGGCGCGAGGCCTCGGACAGGAAGATCCGCTCCACCGGGAAGCGCATGAAATCGCCGTCGAATTCCTCGTGCAGACGCGTTTGGCAATGCGGGCAGATCTGGCCCTGGATGTCCACGCCGTAGTTTTCGCGGAAGTTCCCGCGCAGGGTATGTGGTACCAGGTGCAGCGGCGATTCGTGCACGGGGCAGCCGGTTAGGGCGTACAACGCGCCGCCGTCGGTCTGGCTGTATTCCTCCAGGCCGCGCTTGAGCAGGATTACCAGGGTGGACTTGCCACCGGACGGTGGCCCCAGCAGGAGCAGCATGCGACGGCCCACTTCCGAACCGGCACTGGCCGCCTTGAAGTACTCCACCACGCGCGCGAGGGCGTCGTCGATACCGAACAGCTCGTTGGCGAAGAGCTGGGTCGGCCATTCACTCTGGTTGTCCCGTTCCTCCTTGGCCTGGTACCAGCGCAGCATGTCCCAGATGTACTGGTGGCTACTACGCGCGAAGGCGCCGGGGCGCGCCGGCATGATTTCCTCGAGAAATTGCTTGAGGCTCCCTTCCCAGGCGCGGGCCTTGTGCTCGCGACTGAATGCGGCCAGCGACTCGAGGAACTTGTTGCGTTCGTTGTCTGAATCTCTTGTCATTGTTCTCGCCCGTTGCCTCGATGAAGTTTAGCCAACGCCGGGCCCACCGCTATTTTTCTCACAAGGTGTGAGTGAAAAGGTGTTCAACAGCTTCTTCATGACGGCCCCGCGTCGACGGTGTCATTCCACCCTGCGCCTGCACCTGCAGGTATGGTTGCAGGCACAGTTGCCCTTTAAGGATAGAACGGACCACGCACAGTTGGCCGCGGGTTCAGGAAGCGGGGTGTGGTCTGGCGTACGTGATGTCCCGATGCGTGTGTGTACCGGATGCAGTGAAAGGGCGTCTTTGTGCACGCATTGAAAACGACGACCCCGCCTTGCGGCGGGGTGGTGCCGGGCCTGCTACCGCACAGGCGTTCAGCGCGCAGGCATCACATTGGATGCCTGCAATCCCTTGGGGCCGCGCTGCAGGTCGAAGGTCACCATCTGTCCTTCGGTCAGCGTGCGGAATCCACTGCCTACGATCGCCGAGTAGTGAACGAAGACATCTTCGCCGCCTTCCTCGGGGGCGATGAATCCGAACCCCTTCGCATCGTTGAACCACTTCACCGTACCTTTGGTCATGCCATTACCTCGTGATTGAAAACCTGGCGTTTGCTGCCTGACGCGCTCAACGTCACGGCGGTGAGAGTATAGACGCAGCCCGGAATGCAAGAGGTGCACTCAAAATGTGCGGTAATGACGCTCGTCGGAGTGATCGCCAATGGTGCGATCGCTGATGGCACGCGCACCCATGAGGCCGCCCCACAGTCCCATGAGAAGCGACAGTGCGATGGCGATGAACAGCCACCATGAGGCGGCGCTGAGCGTGTCGGCGGCAGCCTGCGCCGAACCCTCGCCGCCAGGGCTCACGAGAGGCGCCAGGTTATCGGCAATGATGTTTGCGCGTTCCTCGCTGAAACCCATCTGGTTCATCATGTAATCCACGGCCCCGGCGCGATCACCGGCCTGCAAACTGTCCTGCACAGCGGCAAGATCCTGCGCGTTGATGCGTGTATCTTCACTGCCGCCGATGATGGACTGAATCTGCTGTGTGATGGTGCCACCCTGGCCCGTGGCGGCTGTCGCTTCTGCGCCTTGTATCACGAGACCAAATGCACCACCGAGCAGGCCGCCAATGGCTGTGGTGGCCAGCCACGCGAACAACACCATCACGGTCGCCCAGGCGACGAAGCCGTGCAGTACACCGTCGGTGCGCCTGGCAAGTCCCGACATACGTGCGGCCACATACGCGCCAACGAATGCAGAAATGAGCGTGCAGATGCTGCTCCAGATGGCGGCGGCGATGGGGACCGCAGTACCCGCCCCGGCTGCCGCGTCCGCTGCAATGAGGCCCACGGCGATACCAAGCAACAACAGCAGCATGTAGGTGGCAAGGCCGGCCACGGCCCCGGCGAAGATCGCGCTCCAGCGAATTGCAGGAATAGCGGCCCGACGGGTCGCGATGCCGGTGGGTACGTTCGATTCTATGGTATGGGCTTCCATGGGATGGCTCCTGTCGCGCGGCGCGGGCACCCCCGCTGATGGTTGGTCTGCCGTGAGTCAAGTTCAGCCTCCGGGGCTTTGCAATTACGTTTGTTCCGGTGACTGTGTGCCCGGGGCATGCACGGGGACCGTTGTCAGGAGGCGGTGGAGGCGCACGCGTCACGCGGCACCATGCTGCGCATCGCGTGGTTGGCGGGATGGGTTTCGAACTGGCGATGGCCTGATACTGTGTTGCTGTGCGCGGGGGCAGACCAGCCTCCCATTGCGCCGGCCCCGACAAGGGTGGATTTCGCCCACGGCTGGGCTAGCCGATGGGATCGTAGGCCACTTCCAAGACCACGTACTGTGCCGTGCCACCCGGCAGTTCCACGTTCACTTCATCGTCCACGGTCTTGCGCATCAGCGCGCGGGCCATGGGCGAGTCCATGCTGATCCAGCCCCGGGACGGGTCGAACTCATCGGGCCCCACGATGCGGTATACGTGCTCCGCACCTTGCTCGTCCTCGAGCCGCACCCAGGCGCCGAAGAAAATCCGTGAGGGATCGTCCGGCCGGCGATCCACCACCTTCAACACGTCAAGTCGCTTGCGCAGGAAGCGCACGCGCCGGTCGATCTCGCGCAGTTGCTTCTTGCCGTAGATGTATTCGGCATTCTCGGAGCGATCGCCGAGCGCCGCCGCTTCGGATACCGCCCGTGTGACCTGCGGCCGCTTGGTGCGCCACAAGTAGTTCAATTCCTCTTCCAGCCGCTGGCGGCCTTCGGGCGTGATGTAGCAGGACGACGGGGATTGCGGGGGACGGTAGCGGGCCATGGTCTCGGTACGGGTGATCCTCGGTTGGTTATTGCAACAGGCTGCAGCTTCACAGGATAACCGAGGGCACGCCAAGGCTCAGGTGAGCACTGCCTCGCAGTTTGGACGAAAGCCGATTGCCGCGGGCGGATAGGCGCGATCCGTGACCTATATTCGGGGAGCGCCCGGGAAGGGCTCGAAGGATCAGCCAAGGAGGCCTGTATGATGTACCGCACGCTTGCTGCTGCGCTCACGCTGGCGTTCGCGACAGCCCTGTACGCCCAGTCCGCCCAACAGCAACAGAGTTCACCGGAGCAGGCGCCCGGTGCGGTGGTGACGCCAGTGCCCGATACCGCGGGCATGCCCACCGGACAACCCATGGGAGCCGGTGGCATCAGCCCGGAACTGGCCGAGATGACCGCGGGGGAAATCACGGGTCGACCGCTGCTGAGCGCCGATGGCGATGAGCTGGGCACGGTGAAGGACGTGGCCCGCAACACTACCGACGACTCCATCAACGCCATCGTGGGCGTGGGCGGTTTTCTCGGTTTCGGACAGCGCCAGGTGGTGGTGCCACTGGCGGAGATTCAGTTTGAGGACAACCAGCTGGTCACCAGCATGGCCAAGACCCGCAGCGACCTGCGCAACCGCGGCAAAGCCTACAATGCCGATGATTTCCAGGTACTTACCGAGCAGACGCGTATCTCCGATGCAGCCGCGGCCCCGGGCCAGCCGCCGTCGGCGGACGTGGCCGGCATCAGCTTCGAGAACCTGGACAGCGACGGTGACGGCTTCATCTCCTCACAGGAGGCAGGGCAGCATGAGGCATTGGCGGACCTGCTGCCGTCCCTCGATACGAACCAGGACGGCAAACTCGACCAAGCGGAGTTCGCCAGCTTCAGCGAACAGATGAAACCCGGGGGTGGGGAGCAGTCCGCTCCGCGTGACGCCATGCGGGATGAGCAGCAGTTGCGCCAGCGCGACCAGACCCGCCAACGCGATCCCCAGGGCGCGCGCTGAGCGCAGTACACGCCGCAATTCTTGCCGGCCGGCGGGTCCAAGCGAATGCGTGCCGCTGTTGCGCAGCGGCACGTTCTGGTTTAACCTTGCGCGCTCTTTCGGGGCCCGCCCCGGAAGTTCCCGGAGAGGTGTCCGAGCGGTTGAAGGAGCACGCCTGGAAAGTGTGTGTACGTTAATAGCGTACCGAGGGTTCGAATCCCTCCCTCTCCGCCATTCCTGCATTGCAGATCTGGCGATCCGCATCACGAATCCGGTGCTTTCGCCGGAGCATTCCCGAGTCGATGGCGGCCCGTGCCGGTCCCCTCGCGACGATAGGCTGTAAACCCCGCCAGGCCCGGAAGGGAGCAACGGTAGCAGCCGATTCGGGCGCCGGGGTGTGGCCGGTACGGGTCCGCCTCCCTTTCCGTCGGTTGTTACCCACTTGGAAAGTCCGCAAAAGGGCGCGAAATGCGACCCCAGGCGTTCACAGCGCGGGCATGGACCTGCTCTGTACATGCATTTGCGTTCGTTGGCGTTCATTTGCGGACTTGACCCCGTACCGCCGGCCGCGCGGGTATAATCGCCCGACGTTTTCGTTCGAGAGTCGCGATGAGCTATCAGGTCCTCGCCCGCAAGTGGCGCCCGCGTTCCTTTCCCGAGATGGTCGGGCAGGAGCACGTGTTGCGCGCCCTCATCAATGCCCTCGACAACGATCGGCTGCACCACGCCTTCCTGTTCACCGGCACGCGCGGCGTGGGAAAGACCACGGTGGCGCGCATCCTCGCCAAATCCATCAACTGCGAACAGGGTATGAGCTCACGCCCCTGCGGTGAATGCGCCAGCTGTCGCGAGATCGACGAGGGCCGTTTCGTCGACCTCATCGAGGTGGATGCCGCCTCGCGCACCAAGGTGGAGGATACCCGCGACCTGCTCGATAACGTGCAGTACGCCCCCACCCGCGGCCGTTACAAGGTGTACCTCATCGACGAGGTGCACATGCTCTCCAACAGCAGCTTCAACGCCCTGCTGAAGACCCTGGAGGAGCCGCCGCCCCATGTGAAGTTCCTGCTGGCGACCACCGACCCCCAGAAGTTGCCGGTCACCGTCCTTTCGCGCTGCCTGCAGTTCAACCTCAAGCGCCTGACGCCCGAACTCATCGCCGGGCACCTGACAGACGTACTCGCACGCGAGGGCATACCCGCCGAGCCGGCCGCTGTCCATGAGCTGGCGCGCGCCGCCGACGGCAGCATGCGCGATGCCCTCAGCCTCCTCGACCAAGCCATCGCCTTCGGCGGAGGACGCGTGGACGCGCGTGAGGTGCGTGACATGCTGGGTACCATCGATCGGGGTCAGGTGTTCGCGTTGCTGGAAAAGCTGGCCGCCAACGACGCCGAAGGCCTGTTGGCGGCGTGCCGCGTCCTGGAGGAGCAGGGGCCCGACTACGTAGGTGTGCTTGGGGAACTGGTGTCCGTGCTGCACAAGCTCGCGCTGGCCCAGGTGCTGCCTGAGGCCGTGGACGACACCTTGGGCGAGGGCGATGCGGTACGCACCCTGGCCGCGCGCGTGACGCCCGAAGACGTCCAGCTCTGGTACCAGATCGCGCTCACCGGTCGCCGCGACCTGCCATTGGCCCCGGAGGCCCGTGCTGGATTCGAGATGCTCATGCTGCGTATGCTTGCCTTCCGCCCCGACGATGGCAATACACGGCCAGCGGTCAGTGCCGCGCGGGAGCGGCCCGTACCGTCGAGCGGCCGGGACGCCTCACCCGCAGCGGGACGGCCCGCTACGGCGGTTCCGACTGCCAACCCGGTGAATTCTGCACCGGCACGGGTGGTCGAACCGGCAGCGAGCACGGTGGTTGAGTCTCCCGTACCCATGGCGGCGGCACCGCAGCCTGTCGCCGTGCCGCCGCGCGAGGTGCGTGAGCCCTCGGCCGCCACCGGCGACAGCGAAGAATGGGCGGGACTGGTGGCACAATTACCGCTTACGCCCATGGTGCGCCAGTTCGCCCAGCAGTGTTCCCTGCGGCGCCGCGAGGGCGATCGCTTCGATCTGGCGCTGGAGCCTGCGCACGCACACTTTCGCAGCGAAAAACGCGAGGAGGCCCTGCGCAAGAGCCTGGAGGATTTCGTCGGCCGTCCGGTGAAGATCACAATCACCGTGGGCAGCGGAGGCATCACCCCGGCCATGGTGCGCGAGCGTAACCACGTGGAACGCCAGCGCCAGGCGGAGGAGGCCATCGAGGCCGATCCGGCGGTGCGCGCTCTGGTGGACCATTTCGACGGCAGCATCCCGCAGGGCTCCATCCGGCCGGTGGACGACTGACGTGGTTTGTCCCACGGGATGTGCGCCGCCGGCGCGGCGAATCCATGCTTGAAGAATCTTGATAACCATGGAGGCACAGCCTCCCGCACGAGGAAAACGACATGATAAAAGGTGGTCTCAGCAAGCTGATGAAACAGGCCCAGCAGATGCAGGCTGAGGTGCAGAAGGTGCAGGAAGAGATGGCACGCATAGAGATCACGGGCCAGGCGGGCGGTGGTCTGGTGAGCGTGCTCATGACCGGTCGGCACGACGTGAAGCGTGTCTCCATCGATCAGAGCCTGATGAACGACAAGGAAATGCTCGAGGATCTCATTGCCGCTGCCGTGAACGACGCGGTACGCACCTTGGAACAGCACACCCAGGAGCGCATGGCCGCCGTGACTGCCGGCTTGGACTTGGCTGGCGGCTTCAAGCTGCCATTCTGAACCCATGGGCCATACGCCGCTCATCCAGGAGCTCATCGGCGCCTTGCGCCGGTTGCCCGGCGTAGGACCCAAGTCCGCGCAGCGCATGGCCTATCACCTGCTGGAGCGCGACCGCGACGGCGCACGTCGCATTGCCCGAGCGTTGGATGAGGCCGTGGAGAAGGTGGGTCACTGTCGGCTGTGCCGCAGTCTCAGCGAAGACGAACTGTGTCCCATCTGCGCCAGCAGCAAGCGCGACCGCACGTTGTTGTGTGTGGTGGAATCGCCCACGGACGTGCAGGCCATCGAGCAGTCCACCGGCTTCCAGGGGCTGTATTTCGTGCTCATGGGCCGGCTTTCACCGTTGGACGGCATCGGTCCCGCCGAGCTGGGGCTCGGGCACTTGGCGCAACGCCTCGACGAAGGTGAGGTGAGCGAAGTGATCCTCGCCACCAATCCCACCGTCGAGGGCGAGGCCACGGCCCATTACATCGGCGAGATGGTGCACGCCCGCGGCATCCGCGTCACCCGCATCGCCCACGGCGTGCCCTTGGGCGGCGAGCTGGAGTATGTGGACGGCGGCACGCTGTCGCATGCCTTCCACGGCCGGCGCGAGATCTGAGCCAGCCTCCGCTCCTACAGGTGGAAACGACAAACCGCGGTGGCATGATGTCTCCGCTGCGGTTTCGGCAACCATTCGCGGCCGGTGGCCGCTCCTGCAGGTGGAAACGACAAGCCGCGGTGGCATGATGTCCCCGCCGCGGTTTCGGCAACCATTCGCGGCATGGTCTTGTTGTGGCCGCTTCGCTTGCGAAAAAACGTGGCACAGTGCGACGATCTCCGCGACCGACGACCGACGACCGACGACCGGCGAACGCCGACCGACGTCCGACCACCGACGACCGACAGCCAACCGGCGACGAGCGACTCAGGGCCAACGAAGACCGCTG
>JBAYQE010000086.1:0-11694 GCA_041677345.1 Thiohalomonadaceae bacterium | reverse complement strand
CTGCTTCACAGCGAAGAGGCGCGCATTCTACTCGCCTCGGAGAGCTTGTCAAGCGGTTGTTTTCGCTTTTCTTTCTCCCCTTCCCGAACACTTCAAACCGGCCCGGGAGGCTGCGCATTCTACTCAGCGCGGAGAGATTAGCAAGCAACATTTTCGCTTTCTTTCTCTCCCTCTCTCCGCACCACAAGGGCGGCGTCGAGAGGCTGCGCATTCTACTCAGCGCGGAGAGATTGGCAAGCAACATTTTCGCTTTCTTTCTCTCCCTCTCTACTGCGCCACAAGGGCGGCGTCGAGAGGCTGCGCATTCTACTCAGCGCGGAGAGATTGGCAAGCGGCTTTTCGCTTTTTCTCTCTCCCTCCCGACAGTGCATGACCGACGGGAGGCGCGCATTCTACGTCGCACTTTCCCCACGTCAACGGGTAGGGCGAATTATTTTCGTCAGGTCGTTGAGCAAACCGGAGTGCATCTCATCCAGCGGCTCGAAAACGCCGTTGCATGTCACGACTGTGTTCCCGCGTGACATCCTCAAGGAACCGCGCCGGCGCGGCTGGACGCTCAAACCACTGTGTTCACCCGTGCCACGCGGCGCTTTCCGACCTGCACCACGTGCGATCCACCCGCGGGAATTTGGACATCACGCGAGGCGATCCGTTCCCCGTCCAGGCGCACCGCGCCCTGCTGGATCATGCGCAGGGCCTCAGAGGTGCTCGTCGTGAGGCCGGCCTCCTTCAGCAGGTTGGCAATAGGCATGCCTTGCGCGGATACGGCGAGGGTGATTTCTTCCAGGTCGTCGGGCAGCGCCCCTTTCTGAAAGCGTTGGACGAAGTTCTCCTGGGCACGTTCCGCAGCGGCGGTGTCGTGGAAGCGTGCGACGATTTCCTTCGCCAGCTCGAATTTCACGTCGCGCGGGTTGCGCCCCGCTTCCACAGCGCGGCGCAGCTCCTCGATCTCGCTCATGGAGCGGAAGCTCAGCAACTCGAAGTAGCGCCACATGAGGGTGTCCGAGATGGACATGAGCTTGCCGAACTGTTCATCCGGCGATTCGCTGATGCCCACGTAATTGCCGAGGGACTTGGACATCTTCTGCACCCCGTCGAGGCCCTCCAGCAGGGGCAGCGTGATCACCACTTGCGGGCGTTGGCCGTAGGCCTCCTGCAACTGGCGCCCCACCAGCAGGTTGAACTTCTGATCGGTGCCGCCGAGTTCCACGTCTGCACGCATGGCGACCGAGTCGTAACCCTGGATGAGGGGGTAGAGAAATTCGTGGATGGCGATAGGGCGGCCTTCGCTGTAGCGCTTGCTGAAGTCGTCGCGCTCGAGCATGCGGGCAACGGTGTGCCGGGCCGCGAGTTGGATGAGGTCGGCCGAGGTCATGGCGTTCATCCAACTGGAGTTGAACATCACCAGGGTGCGTTCCGGGTCGAGGATCTTGAAGATCTGCTGCTCGTAGGTGCGCGCGTTCTCGATCACCTGATCGCGCGTGAGTGGCGGGCGCGTGGCGCTCTTGCCGGTCGGGTCGCCGATCATGCCGGTGAAATCTCCAATGAGGAACAGCACCTCATGCCCCAGATCCTGGAACTGGCGCAGCTTGTTCACCAGCACCGTATGACCGAGGTGCAAATCAGGTGCGGTGGGATCGAAACCCGCCTTGATGCGAAGCGGGCGTCCTTCCTTGAGGCGGGCCCGCAGTTCGTCCTCGAGGAGGATCTCCGTCACGCCTCTCTTGATGAGCGAAAGCGCCTCATCGACCGTGTTCATGTGCGACTCCAGATTTCATGATTCGACTCGCTGTCGAAGTGACAAAAAGCGGACCTGTTTCATTGACCCTGTTGGGGCGGCGCGCGTATGGTAACCGCAAAAAGCGAGGCCTTCCGGGTTGACCACGCCAACATTCTCAAACAAGGATTTCGAGCGCAACGCGCCGCACCGGCGCACCCTGTTGCAGCGCCCGCATTTCCATCTGGCGCTAGGCGCCTCCGTTGCCATCGCGGTGGCCGCGCTGTTCGCGCTGAGCCCAGATGCGCAGGCCAAGCGTGCGCCTGTGCCTGAGCCGTTGGTCGAGGCCATCAGCCTTCCGCCGCCGGCCCCTGCCGCCGCCGCGCTGCCGCCCGCGCCCATTGCCGATACGGTGCCTGAAAAAGTCGTGGTGCGCCCCGGCGATTCACTGGCCGTCATCTTCTCGCGCCTGGGACTTGCGCCCACCACGCTCCACGCCGTGATGCACTCGGGTCCCGAAGCGCGCCAGCTCAACCGCCTGCACCCGGGACAGGAGCTGGAATTCCACGTCAGCGACGGCGAGTTGCGGGCGCTGAATTACATCATTGACCGCACGCGGACGCTAGCGGTACGAGCGGAAGAAGACGGCTTCGTGACCCACATGGCCGTGGTCGCCCCCGAGATGCGCATCGCCCGCGCCGTCGGCAACATCGAAAGCTCGCTCTATGCAGCCGGACTCAGTGCCGGGCTTTCCGAGCAACTCATCATGCAAATGGCCGGGATCTTCGGCTGGGACATCGACTTTGCCCTGGACATCCGTGCTGGCGACCGCTTCGCACTGATCTACCAGGAACCTTACGTCAACGGCGAACGCTTCGGCGAAGGCACCATCCTGGCAGCGGAGTTCGTCAACAACGGTCGCGTACACCGCGCCATCCGCTATACCGACCCCTCAGGCCATACGGACTACTACAGCGAAGACGGGCGCAGTATGCGCAAGGCCTTTCTGCGCAGCCCCGTGGACTTCCGGCGCATCAGCTCGCGCTTCACCAAAGAACGCTATCACCCGGTGCTCGGTGTGAAGCGCCCTCACCGCGGGGTGGATTACGCCGCCGCCATCGGTACCCCCGTAAAGGCCTCCGGGGACGGCAAGGTGTTGTTCGTGGGCACCAAGGGCGGTTACGGCCGCGCCATCATTTTGCAGCACGGCGGGCACATATCCACCCTCTATGGTCATCTCTCGCGCTTCGCCAAGGGCCTGCGCAGCGGCGCACGTGTGCGCCAAGGTCAGACCATCGGCTACGTGGGCCAGACCGGCGTGGCCACGGGACCGCACTTGCACTATGAGTTCCGCGTCAACGGCGTGCATCGCAATCCGCTGACCTACAAGCTGCCCAGCGCGGCCCCCATCCAGGCCGATTATAGGCAGAACTTCGAAACCTTGGCCGATGCGTTGGTGTCGCAGCTCCAGCTCATCACGAGCACGCAATTGGCCGCCGTTGAACCCTGAACCACGGTGCATGAACTTTACGCAGGTCTGATGTCGGGAATGAGCGGTGACGGCATCGAGGCCGTGCTGATCGATTTCAGCGGTGACGCACCCTTCCTGGTAGCCCAGTTTCGCCGCCCCTATTCCCACGAAGAGCGCGCCGCCATCGAGGCGCTGGCCGGTGGTCCCGAATTGCTCGAACGGTTGGCCAGCCTGGATGTGAAGCTGGGGCGGCTGTTCGCCACGGGCATCCAGCACCTGCTGGCCGCCGCAGGGGTCCCCGCGCGCCAGGTGAAGGCCATCGGCAGCCATGGCCACACCGTGCGCCACTGGCCCGGACCCAATGGCTGCTGTCTCCAGCTCGGCGATCCCAGCACCATCGCCGAACGCACCGGTATCACCACCGTGGCCGATTTCCGTCGCCGTGACATCGCGGCCGGGGGCAAGGGCGCGCCGCTGGTGCCCGCCTTTCACGCCGCCCTGTGCCGGGACGCAAACGTCACCCGCGTGGTCGCCACCCTGAGCGGGGGCCTGGCCAACGTGAGCATCCTCCCCGCCGATGCCAGCGAGCCGGTGACCGGATTCGATACTGGCCCCGCCAACGTCCTCATGGATGCCTGGATCGCCAGACATCGCGGCGAGCGCCTCGACCGCGACGGTGCCTGGGCGCGGCAGGGGATCATGCTCGGGCCGCTGCTGTCACGGTTGCTGGACGACCCGTTCTTCGAGGAGCCGCCGCCCAAGCGTGCCGACCGCGCCCGGTTCGATCTGGAATGGCTGACGAAAAGACTGGACGGCGACGAACGTCCGCAGGATGTGCAGGCGACGCTTTGCGAGCTGACGGCGGTTACCCTCGCCAATGCCATCCGTCGCCATGCCCCCGCCGCCGGGGAGGTGGTGCTGAGCGGCGGCGGGGCCTACAACGGTTACCTGCGCGGTCGCATCGCCGCGCACCTGACCGGCACACCGGTGAATACCACGGAACGTTACGGGATCCCACCGGAATGGGTGGAGGCCGCGGCCTTCGCCTGGCTGGCGCGGCAGACCCTGGCGGGCGCGTCCGGCAACCTGCCCGAGGTCACCGGCGCGCGGCGGGCGGTGACCCTGGGTGGGATTTATCGGGCCTGACCGCGCTGCTGCACGGGGACGTAGTCGCGGACGGGCTCGCCCGTGTACACCTGGGTGGGACGGAAGATGCGGTTGTCGCCCAGTTGCTCGCGCCAATGGGCGAGCCAGCCGGCGGACCGGGCCACGGCGAAAATGGCGGTGAACTGGTCGGGCGGAATGCCCATTTCCGAATACAGGATGCCCGAGTAGAAATCCACGTTGGCATACACGCCCTTGGGACCGAGATGCTCGTTGGCGGCCTCTTCCAGCGCGAGTGCGGTCTCGAACATGGGGCTCACGCCGCGGCTGGCGGCCAGCTTCTCCACCAGTCCCTGCATGATCCTCGCGCGCGGGTCCTTCACCTTGTATTCCCGGTGGCCGAAGCCCCAGATCTTGGCCTTCGCTTCCAGTTTCTTGTCGAGCCATTCCTTCACGTTTTCGGGACGGCCGATCTGTTCCAGCATTTCCACCACCTTCTGGTTGGCACCGCCGTGCAGCGGGCCGGAAAGCGTGCCGATGGCGGCCGCCACCACACCATAGGGGCTGGCGAGGGTGGAGCCTGCCACCAGCGCCGCGAAGGTGGAAGCGTTGATGGTGTGCTCGGCGTGCAGGACCAGGCAGGTGTCCAGGATGCGCGCCAGCATGGGATCGGGCTCCTGTCCGGTGAACATGTACAGGAAGTTCTCGGCATAGGAGAGATCGCAGCGCGGATCGATCGGGTCGTAGCCGTTGCGGATGTGTTCCCAGGTGGTGACGATCACCGGCATGCGCGCGATGATCTTCACCGTCATGTTGTGGATGTAGTCCAGGTCACCGGCGAGATCGGTGCCGCTGATGCGCTCGTTGCACGGGTAGAACATGCCCAGGCAGGCGACGGCCGTCTGCAGCATTTCCATGGGATGCCCCGTGGCGGGCATGTGCTTCATCATCTCGCGGATGTTGTACTTCACCCGGCGGTTGCGACGCAGTTGGGCATCAAAATGGCCCAGTTCGCCCGCAGAGGGGAGCTGCCCGTCGAGGAGTAGCAGCGCGGTTTCCTCGAACGTGCTGTGCTCCGCCAGCTGTTCGATGGGAAAACCACGATACGCGAGGATCCCTCTCTCGCCACCGATCACGGAGATATTGGAGCGCGTCGCAGGGACACCCTCGAGGCCTGGTAGATATTCGTTCATCCCGCGGTCCGAGCCTGAAAGGGCGGCTAGGATAGCAGACTCCCCGCGCCGGCCGGAACCAAAGACCCGGCGAAGCACCTGGGAGAATGCCAAAATTGGTTTGTTTATCAATGAATTAAGCAAAAAGCCCGGCTCCTGGCCGGGCTTTTTGCGATCAGAGGAGAGGACTCAGGCCGAGAACGACGAGCCGCAGCCGCAGGTGGTGGTCGCGTTGGGGTTGCGGATCACGAACTGCGCGCCTTCGAGGCCTTCCACATAGTCGATCTCGGCGCCGACCAGGTACTGGAAGCTCATGGGGTCGATGAGCAAGGTCACGCCGGCCTTCTCTACCGTGGTATCACCTTCGTTGATGGTGTCGTCGAAGGTGAAGCCGTACTGGAATCCGGAACAACCGCCCCCGGTGACGAACACGCGCAGCTTGAGGCCGGGATTGCCTTCTTCGGCGATCAGGTCCCGTACCTTGTTGGCCGCGCTGTCAGTAAAGATGAGAGGGCTTTCGTCGCTCATGGGTGTCTCCAAATTCGGGATGGGTCGAAACGTCGAGAGATTATGAAATTCCGTACTTGATTTATCAAGAATCCGCCGCGACGACTTCGCCTTCCGCGACCGACCCGTTCTGCCTGTCCTTGCCGTCGTGCGGCAGGGCCTTGCGGCCTTCATCGTAATGGATCAGGCTGCCGTTCACTTCGGCGCCGCGGACCATTTCGATGACTTTATAGTAGACATTGCCCTTCACCTTGGCGTTCGCTGCCAGCTGGACGTGCTCGGAGGCATACACGTCGCCGTTCACGCAGCCGTTCAGCACCAGGTTAGGCACGCGCACTTCGCCTTCGATGAGGCCACGCTCGCTCAGACTCAGGACGGAGCCTGCTTCCTGTTCGGCAATGATGTTGCCGCGGATCGCGCCGTCGACGTGGAGCCCCCCCGAGAAACGCACGTCGCCACGGATTTCGGTGTTCTGACCGATCAGCGTGTCGATCTTGGATGCTTTCTTGTTACCGCCATTGCCCCACATAGTCTCTTCTCCTAGGCCGCGGGCCAGTCGAAAACCCGTTCCACGCCCTGATGCCGCTGTTCACGGGGGTTGACCTTGACCGTGACGCGCACCGGCGAAAAACCCTCCGGCAACATCAGATTGCCTTCGAAGGTCTGGAAATACTTGAACCTGTACGTCAGGTCCATCTTGCCTTCGGTCACCACGTCGTTCAGGTTGAGTACCGTGATGCGCCCGTCCTGATTGCCTTCGATGGCGACCGCCGCGCGGCCGCTGGCTACCCTATCATTTTTCAAAACCTGGGTTAACACGAGTTTGTAGCGGTAACCCCGTTCCAATCCGTTGGCGGCCAGCTCGAAAGCCTGCACGCGCAACCCGGCCTTCGCTTCGCTGGGCGAGATGATGCCGCGGTAGAAGGCCAGTTCACCCTTCAACTCGGCGATCTCGTCCTGCAAAGCCGCCACCGTGGTTTCCAGTTGCTTGTACGCCTCGCGCTCAATCTGTTTGCTGCGCTCGAGCACCGCCTGTTGCTCGCGCAGCGCGCTGATGGTCTGCCCGTGACTGACGTTCTCCGCGATCAGGCGCGCCGCCTCGTCCTTCGCGGAGACGAAATCCACACCGGCGCGGTGCCGCCCATACTCGAACAGGCCCCAGCCAAGTACCAGCGCAGCCACGATGCAAAGAATGACCAGCCGCGTAATGCGGGCAGGGTCGACGGCGCGTATGACAACCCGGCTCATGGCAGCACCGCGATGGCCTCGAGCCCAACCGATTCCTTGCAGCCGAACATGATGTTCATATTCTGCACGGCCTGTCCCGCCGCGCCTTTGACGAGGTTATCAATAACGGAAAGCACGACCACGGTATCGCTCCCTTGAGGACGGTGGACCGCGATGCGGCAGACGTTGTTGCCACGCACGGTGCGCGTCTCCGGATGAGAGCCGGGCGGCAGCACGTCCACGAAGGGTTCACCGGCGTAGCGTTCCTGGAACAGCGTCTGGAGATCGGCGGTCAGGTCGGTCAGCCGTGCATAGAGGGTGGCGTGGATACCACGGACCATGGGCAGCAGGTGCGGCACGAAGGTGAGTCCCACCTCCTTGCCCACGGCCACGCCCAGGTTCTGACGGATCTCGGGCAGATGGCGGTGACCGGCGACGCCGTAGGCCTTGAAACTGCCGTCCACCTCGGCCTGCAACATGCCCACCGCAGCCTTGCGACCGGCGCCACTCACCCCCGATTTGGCATCGGCGACGAGGCCGTCGAGCTGCACCAGACCGCGTTCCACCAGCGGCAGGAAACCCAGCGTAACGGCGGTGGGATAGCAGCCCGGATTGGCCACCAGGCGTGCGCCCCGCACGGCATCGCGGTTCACCTCCGGCAGGCCATACACGGCCTCGGCCACCAGCTCGGGACAGGCATGCTTCATGCCGTACCATTGCTCCCAGACCGCGATGTCCTTGATGCGAAAATCAGCGGCGAGATCGATGACACGCACGCCGGCGTCGAGCAGCTCGCGGGCCATGTTCATGGCGGTGCCGTTGGGCGTGGCGAAGAACACCACGTCGCAGGCCTGCAGCGTGGCGGCGTCGGGCTCCGAAAAGGCGAGGTCCACGTGGCCGCGCAGGTTGGGAAACATTTCCGCGACCGGCATGCCGGCCTCGCTGCGCGAGGTGATGACCTGCAGCGCCACCTCTGGATGACCTGCAAGCAGGCGCAGCAATTCCACGCCCGTGTAGCCCGTGCCGCCGACGATGCCTGCCTTTATCATGGTGGCGTTCCTGGTAGCTTCGAAAGGGAAGTCGGGAATGATAAGAGTTGGCGGTCCGAAGCGAAAGGCCGCAGGCCGGCAAAAAAAGAAAGCGGCCCGGAGGCCGCCGAATGACTGCACATATCGTTTTTCTTGTGAGGAACTCGTCAACCCCACCCCGAAATGTTTGCGGGTAAATTAATGATCCGGCTCGGAGCCGTCAAGTGCAAAAACAGCCTCATACCACCGCCCTGGAGCGCCTGCGACTGAAGCTCGCGCGGGCGGACGCGCTCATTCAGCTCTCAATCCTCGGTGTGCTCTGCGGATTACTCGCAGGGCTGGTCATCATCGTGTTCCGCTTCAGCCTGGAGCAGGTGCAGGCCTGGCTGCTCACATCCCACCCCGAGGATTACGAGCGTCTTGGGCTGAAGGAGCGCTTTCTGATCCCCGCCATCGGCGGCGTCCTGCTCGGTGCGCTGTTCCAGTGGCTGCGCGGACTGCCCGTGGGCGTGGTGCATGTCATGGAACGGCTCGACTATCACCAGGCGGTGCTGCCCTGGCGTAACGCTGCGGCCCAGTTTGCGGGTGCGCTGCTCAGTATCGCCGCCGGTCATTCCGTCGGCCGTGAGGGACCGGCCATCCACCTGGGGGCCTGGGGCGGCAGCCTGCTCGGACGCTGGCTCACGCTGCCCGGCAATTCCCTGCGCACCCTGGCGGGTTGCGGCGTGGCGGCGGCCATCGGGGCGTCCTTCAACACGCCCCTGGCGGGCGTGGTGTTTGCCATGGAAGTGGTGCTGATGGAATACACCATCACCGGGTTCGCGCCGGTGATCCTCGCGTCGGTGAGCGGCACCGCACTCACCCGCATCGTCTACGGACCCATGCCGGCCTTCGTCGTGCCCCCCCTGGAACTGGGCTCGGTCGCGGAGTTGCCCTACGTTCTCGTCATCGGCGTGCTGGTGGGCGGGCTTGCCGCCGCCTTCGTGCGTACGGTCACCTTGGTAAGTACATACACACGCACCTGGCCCGTCAGCACAAGGCTGAGCCTGGCCGGCGTGCTCACCGGTGCCATCGCCGCACTGGTCCCCGAGATCATGGGTATCGGTTACGACTCCGTATCAGCCGCACTGCTCGGCCAGCTCGGCCTGTTCGCCATGCTGGGCATCGTGGTCGCCAAGCTGGTGGCCACCACGGTGGGCATCGGCCTCGGCCTGCCCGGCGGCCTCATCGGCCCCACCCTCGTGATCGGTGCGGCGGCCGGCGGTGCCATGGGGCTCATTGCGAACGCCCTGTTCCCGGGTGTGGTCTCATCCCATGGCTTCTACGCCGTGGTGGGCATGGTCGCCATGATGGGTGCGACCCTGCAGGCTCCGCTCGCGGCGCTCATGGCCATGCTGGAATTGACGGCCAACCCGCACATCCTGCTGCCCGGCATGCTTGCGGTCATCGCGGCGGGACTGACCAGCAGTGAAGGCTTCCGGCAGGGGCCATTGTTCGTGAGCCTGCTGCGGGTGCGCGGCTTGGATACGCGCGACGATCCGGTGCACCAGCGCCTGCGCCGGCGCGGCGTGGAAGCGGTGGTGGAGCATCGGTGGGTACGCTCACCGGCGCGCCTTTCACGCCCCGCCGCCGAGGCGCTGCTCACCGCAGGCCCGCGCTGGCTGGTGGTCCAGGATGCGACGCCGCCCTTCGTGCTGGCCACCGCCGATCTGGCGCGCGCGCTCACGGAGGCGCCCGCAGATGAAGACCTCGACCTGGGCGCGATCCCGGCGGCGGATCGTCTGGCAGCGGTGGCCGTGCCGCGTACCGCCAGCCTGCTGGACGCGCTGGAGGCCATGAATGCGGCCGGAGCGGACGCGGCTTATCTGGTGCGGTCCGACCGCCAGGGCAAGCAACGCGTGAGCGGCGTCGTCCCGCGGCAGGCCATTGAAGCCGAATATCGTTACAATGACCGGCGCCACTGACGCCCATTTGGAAAACCGATGCGTACCAAGGAATTACTCGCTGCCGTTTTTGCCGTCCTGGTGCTCGCACTGGCGGCCTTCCTGTGGCTGTCGCCCTCCGGCGCCAAGGCCGCTCCACCCGCGCGCTTCACCACCCTGGATGGCGACGTCGTCGAACTGGCGGCGCTGCGCGGCCGTCCGGTGCTGGTGACTTTCTGGGCCACCACCTGCCCGGGCTGCGTGGCCGAGATGCCCCATCTCATCGAACTCTACCGGGACTTGCACAGTCGAGGCCTCGAGATCGTCGGGGTCGCCATGGCATACGACCCGCCGGCACAGGTGCGTGAAATGGTGTCGCGGCGCAGCGTGAACTATCCCATCGCCCTCGATGCGGACGGTACCCTCGCCAAGGCCTTTGGCGACGTACGGCTCACGCCCACGCACTTCGTCATCGACCCGCAAGGCCGCATCGTGCAGCAGAAGCTCGGCGAACTCGACTTCACGGCGCTGCGCGCACGTCTGGAACCCATGCTGACAGGCGGTGCCTGATGCTCTGGGTGAAGGCCTTTCACATCATCTTCGTGGTGGCCTGGTTCGCCGGCCTGTTCTACCTGCCGCGCCTGTATGTGAATCACGCCATGGCGGAGACGCCGGCGGAAACCGCGCGCCTGGCGCTCATGGAACGCAAGCTCTACCGCTTCATGACCCCGCTCGCGTGGCTCGCCGTCGGCCTCGGCCTGTGGTTATGGCTGGGTTTTGGTTTCACCGGTGGCTGGTTGCATGCCAAGCTGGTGCTCGTCGCCGGGCTGATCGGCTATCACCTCTACTGCGGCCGCATACTGCGCGCCTTCGCGGCCGGGCAGAACACCCGCAGCCACGTGTTCTACCGCTGGTTCAACGAGGCGCCGGTATTGATATTGCTGGTCATCGTGATTCTGGTGGTCGTGAAGCCCTTCTGAGTTTGCAGTACGAAGGACGGGCACAACGCGGAGTTCGCGGAGGCGCGGAGGGCGCGGAGAAGAAATGAATGTGGCTTTTCTCTGCGTCCTTGGCGCCTCCGCGTCCTCCGCGTTTAATCCAGATACGAGTGCGCTGACGTTGAAACGACCATGGATATCCGCGAAGACCTGATCCGCCATTATCACTGGCTGCGCCAGTACGGCTACAACGATTCCCACTCGGGCAATGCGTCTGTGCGTGACGGTGATGGGCTGTGGGTGACGCCCACGGGTTCGTGTGCGGACACGCTCCAGGCGGGAGAACTCATCCGTTGCCCGCTCGATGGGGCCCCCACACCGGGCGCCTCGCTGGACGCGCCGTTGCACCAGCGCGTGTACCACAGCAATCCAGAGGCGCTGGCGGTGTTGCACAGCCACGGGCCGTACACGGTGGCGATGACCCTGGACGGCCAGGATTTCTGCCCGCCGGACTTCGAGGCCTGGTATTACTTCAAGCGTGTCCCGGTCATTACCATCCCGTACGAGGACTACACCCGCGATGCGCCGGCGCGCGTGGCCGAGGTGCT
>JBAYQE010000085.1:0-11730 GCA_041677345.1 Thiohalomonadaceae bacterium | reverse complement strand
CGACGATTCAGATGCCACGCGGATTCGTCGTGCCCCTGGGCCGCAGGGCGTTCCTCACCGAAGCTGATCACTTCCTGTTGGCCCTTGCTCATACCCTGCAGAAGCAGCAGCTGTTCGATGGCCTGGGCGCGGCGCTCGCCGAGGGCAAGGTTGTATTCGCGCGAGCCGCGCTCGTCGGCATGACCTTCGATCACCACGGAGGCGTTCGGGTTGGCGGCAAGGAACTGGGCGTGCGCTCGGATGGTATCGCGATCCTCGGCACTCACTTCGGAACTGTCGAAGGGGAAATAAAATACGCGCTTGGACAGCGGGCTTGCGGGATCTTCCAGCGGGCTGCCGGTAAAGCCGGGCGTGGTCTCAGCACCGGCCGGCGCCGCGCCCTCGGCGGGTGCGGCCGCACCACCGTCAGTGGGTTCAGCGGTGGGCGTGGTCTGCTGCTGGGCACAGCCGAACAGACTCATGCCGGCGATCAAGAACAGGACGCTGATTGTCTTCTTCATGGTTTTGGTTTCCCCTTCTATCTATCTGAAATATGGTGACCACGCGGGTTCGCGTACGTCACCCCTGCTGAGACCCAGTCGCTGGTGCGCCCGGCCGTCGGCGGCTACCGCCTCCAACACGCCACGACCGCGAATCTCCGTGGCGTAGATGATCATCGCGCCATTCGGCGAGAAGCTCGGCGACTCGTCGAGACGCGATTCGGTGAGCACGCGTACATTGCCTGTGGGCAGATCCAGCACGGCGATGCGGAAGCGGTTGCCTTCCCCCATGACCATGACCAGACGCTGGCCGTCCGGCGAATAACGCGCACGGGCGTTGTAACCGCTTTCGAAGGTGAGACGCTCGGGCGTGCTGACGGCACTGCCGCCGCGCATCTGGACGCGATAGATCTGGGGGCTGCCACCCCGATCCGACGTGAAGACAAGGTGGCGGCCATCCGGCGACCAGGCCGGTTCGGTATCGATGGCGAAGCTGTTGGTGATGCGTGTGAGGCGCTTGGTGGCGACCTCGAGTACATAGATCTCCGGGTTGCCGTCACGCGAGAGCGTAAGTGCCAGGAAACGCCCGTCGGGGGAAAAGGCGGGCGCGCTGTTGATGCCCGGGTGATCGGCCAGTTTGGTTCGCTTGCCGGTGGCCACTTCCTGCACGAACACCGCCGAGCGGCCTTCCTCGAAGGACACGTAGGCGAGCCGGCGTCCGTCCGGCGACCACGCCGGTGACATGATGGGCTGGGTAGAGGTGAGGACGATCTGCTCGTTGTGGGCGTCAGAGTCCGCCACCGCGAGGCGATAGGTGCGCTTGTCGGCAGTGCGCTCTTCGGTCACGTAACTGATGTTGGTGTCGAAGGCCCCGCGTTCGCCAGTGAGCTTCTCGTAAATGATGTCGCTGATCTGATGGGCCACGCGCCGCAGTTGTGCCGCGCCCGCCGGGATGCTGAAGCCGGCGATTTGCTGGCCCCGCGGCACATCCAGCAACTGGAACTCCACCACATACCCGCCACCGTCGCGCGCACGCACGCGCCCGACCACCAGGCTCTCGGCACCGGTGGCCCGCCAGTGGGTGTAGTCCACGGCACGTGCCTCGGTAGGCCGTGCCGGCAGCTTTTCGAGTGCCAGGGGTGCGAAGCGCCCGCTACGCGCCAAATCGGAACGCACCACCTCGGCGATATCCTGGGACAAGGGCGCAGGGCCCATCCAGCCGAAGGGCACCACGGCGATGGGCAGGGCGCCCTCCATGCCTTCGGTGATTTCGATGTTGAGCACGGCATGCGCGGTCCCCGTGGCAAGGAACGCCGCTGTGAGCAATAAACGCAGGATCTTCCGCACTGTTACCTCTCTGTGTGGAACCGGAATTTGATTTCACGATCGAACACGTCCGGCGTGGGCGGTGCAGGCAGGGGGGATGCCTTGCGCACCGCCGCCTCCACGGAACGGTCCAGGGCCGGGCTGCCACAGCTCTGCAACAGGCGCACGTCCACCACTTCGCCACCGGGCAGCTGGCGCACGAAGACCTGGCAGTCCACACTGCCCGACGTGCCGGCGGGACGCAGCCAGTTGCGCGAGACCTTGTTGGCGATGAGATCGACGTATTCGGCCTTGAGCCGGCTGTTGAGGCTGGCCTGCTCGCGCTCAAGCGCCTTGGCCTCGGCGTCGAGCTTCGCCTTCAATGCCGCCGCCCTGGCGGCCTTGTCGCGCTCTTCCGCCAGTTTGCGTTGTCTTTCCAGCTCGGCGACCTTCTTCGCCTCTTCCGCACGCTGTTTCTCGATGGCAGCTTTTTCGGCCGCGACACGCTGCTGCTCGGCTTTCAGATCGGCAAGGCGCTTGGTCTCAGCGGCCTCTGCGGCCTTGCGTTCACGCTGTTCCTGGTCGCGCTTCTTCTTGAGCTCAGCGAGTCGTTGCGCCTCCTGCTCACGTGCGCGCCGCATCTGATCCGCCTCACGGGCGAGTTTCCGCTGGCGTGCGGTTTCGGCATTGCGGCGTGCCTGCTCATCGCTGCGCAGCTTCTGCAGCTCGCGTTCGACCGCGGCCTCGTCCACGGCCACGGTCTCCACGGCCTCCATCTGCGGAGGAGCGGCGGGCAGGCGCGCGGGCGGTGCGTGGAAGCTTACCGTGAGCAGGGCGAAGGCCAGTGCGTGGACACCGAGGGACGTGGCGATGGCGAGGGTACGGTCTGCCATGTCAGCCCTCCGGTGGCTCAGTGAGCAGTCCGACCTTGAGGATGTCCTTCTGCTTGAGGGCGGCGATAAGCTGCACCACCTTGCCGTAGTTGGCGTTGCGGTCGCCGCCGACGTTCACGGGTGTCTTCGGGTGCAGACGCTGGAAAGCCACCACGCGGTGCACGAGATCCGTCAACGGAAGCTCACCGTGTTTCTCGCCATCGAGATTCAGATGGTAGCTGCCCTTGTTGTCCACGGTAATGACCACGATGTGACCGTCGGAAGACGTGACCGGCTCAGCCGTGGCCTGCGGCAGGTCCACCTTGACACCCTGGGTGAGCAGGGGCGCGGTGACCATGAAGATGACCAGAAGCACCAGCATCACGTCGATATAAGGCACGACGTTGATCTCGCCCATGGGGCGTCGGCGTTTTCTGATGGGCTGCTGTGGCGCCGCCATGATGTCGTCCTCAGGCGGCGGGTTCGACGGCCGGGTTGTAGACCTGGCGGTGCAACAGGCTCGTGAATTCCTCCACGAAGGTCTCGTTGCGGTTCATGAGGCGCTCCACTTCATTGGAGAACCGGTTGTAGGCGATGACCGCGGGAATCGCGGCGAACAGGCCCATGGCGGTGGCGATGAGTGCCTCGGCGATGCCGGGCGCGACCATGGAGAGTGTGGCGTACTGCACGCCGCCCAGGGCACGGAAGCTGTTCATGATGCCCCAGACCGTGCCAAACAGGCCCACATAGGGACTCACGGAACCGACGGTGGCGAGCAGCGACAGGTGACGCTCCAGGCGATCGTGCTCCCGGTTGAGCACCACGCGCATGGCGCGCTGGGCGCCTTCCACCACAGCTTCGGGATGGGCCACGGCCGGCTTGCTCAGGCGCGCGAACTCACGAAAACCTGCCTCGAACAGCGCCATGGGGCCCGTGGCATCGTCCTTGTCCTTGCTCACCTGGCGGTAGAGTTCGACCAGATCGATACCGGACCAGAAGCGTCCCTCGAAGGCCGAGGCCTCGTCGCGCAGGCGCGCCAGCCCGCGCCATTTTTCAATGAGGATGGACCAGGACAGGATGGAAACGGCCAACAGCAACAGCATGACCGCCTGTACCACCAGACTGGCGTTGAAAAACAGGCTAAGCAGGGAAGTGTCGACGTTCATTCCGTCCCTTTCGATAAAGCTTCCTGGAGCACGTGCGGAAGCGGCCTGGGTTTGAAACTTGCCTCATCCAGGCACGCGATTTTAACGATACCTTCGCACAAAACCGCATTTTCACGCCGGACTTGTTGCACGAAAACGAGACTGGCACCGCCGGCCTTGTCCATGGTCGCGGTTACTTCCAGCACATCATCGAGCCGGGCCGGCGAACGGTATTGCACATCCACCGCTCGCACCGCAAACAGCAGGCCCAGTTCATCGCGCAGCTTAGCCTGCTCGAACCCCAGGGAGCGTAGCCATTCGGTGCGCGCACGCTCCATGAATTTGAGGTAGTTGGCGTAATAAACCACCCCGCCCGCGTCGGTGTCCTCGTAAAACACCCGCAGCCGCCAGCGGAATTCAGGTTTCGACATCATCAGCTCCGCCGAGTTCCATCTGACGCTGCACCGGCGCCTCGTTGCGTACCTTGAGACCGAAGTGCTGGAACGCGCTGCGTGTGGCGACGCGTCCGCGCGGGGTACGCATGATGTAGCCCTGCTGGATGAGAAAGGGTTCCAGCACGTCCTCGATGGTGTCGCGTTCCTCGCCGATGGCGGCGGCCAGATTGTCCACGCCCACGGGGCCGCCTTCAAATTTCTCGATGATCGCAAGCAGCAGCTTGCGATCGAGCATGTCGAAGCCCTGCGCGTCCACGTCCAACATGTCCAGGGCACGGTCGGCCACGGCACGGTCCACGCGGCCGTTGGCCTTCACCTCGGCATAGTCGCGCACCCGGCGCAGCAGGCGGTTGGCGATGCGCGGCGTGCCACGGGAACGGCGGGCGATCTCGCGGGCGCCGTCCGGGTCCATGGTGACGCCCAGGATGCGCGCCGAGCGTTGCACGATGTGGGTGAGGTCGTCAACGTCATAGAACTCCAGGCGCTGCACGATGCCGAAGCGGTCGCGCAGCGGCGAGGTGAGCAGGCCGGCGCGGGTGGTGGCGCCCACCAGGGTGAAGGGCGGCAGGTCCAGCTTCACGGAACGCGCGGCGGGCCCCTCGCCGATCATGATGTCGAGTTGATAGTCCTCCATGGCCGGATACAGCACCTCTTCCACGATGGGGCTGAGGCGGTGGATCTCGTCCACGAACAGTACGTCGTGGGGCTCAAGGTTGGTGAGCAGCGCGGCCAGATCGCCCGGGCGCTCCAGCACCGGCCCCGAGGTCTGGCGCAGGTTCACGCCCATCTCGTTGGCGATGATGTGCGCCAGCGTGGTCTTGCCGAGGCCCGGCGGGCCAAACAGCAGCACGTGATCCAGCGCCTCGCGCCGGCCCTTGGCGGCCTGGATGAAGATCTCCAGCTGCTCGCGCACCACCGCCTGGCCCACGTAATCGGCCAGCATGCGCGGCCGGATGGCCCGGTCCAGGGCCTCCTCGTCGCTCAAAGCGGCGGCGGTGATGAGTCGATCGGTTTCAATCATCAGTGCACTTTCCGGGGGGCGCAACGCGGAGGGCGCGGAGGCGGGGAGGGCGCGGAGAAAAGAGAAATGTCAGGGTGTCGAGCGGACGTGCGCACTCAATTCCCCCTCGCGTCTGTCGAACAATCATCATCTTTCCTCCGCGCCATACCCCTGTTCACACCTTCACCGCCCGCTTGAGCGCCGCGCGGATGAGGTCTTCGCTGGAGAGGTCTTCGTCCAGGCCATTGACCAGGCGGCTGGCTTCCTGGGGTTTGTAGCCCAGGGCGACCAGGGCGCTGATGGCGTCGCGCAGGGTCTGGCTACCGCTGGGCGCCACCGGCGTCGGCTGGGCGGTGGGCAGCACGGGTACGGGTTGCCAGTCGTCCAGGCGGTCGCGCATTTCCACCACCAGGCGCTCGGCGGTCTTCTTGCCCACGCCGGGCAGGCGGGTCAGGGCGGCGGTGTCGCCCTCCTGTACGCAGCGGGCGAAGTCGTTGGCGGAGATGCCGGAGAGGATGGTGAGCGCCAGCTTCGCGCCCACGCCGTTCACCTTGGTCAGGCTGCGGAACATGCTGCGCTCGCCGAGCGTGGCGAAACCGAACAGCAGGTGGGCGTCCTCGCGCACCACCAGTTGCGTATACAACGTCACGACCTCACCGACGCCGGGGAGCTGGTAGAAGGTGCTCATGGGCGCCTCCACCTCGTAGCCCACGCCCTGCACGTCCAGCAGCAGTTGCGGCGGGTGTTTCTCGGCGAGGATGCCGCGCAGTCGTCCGATCATCGCCGGCGTGCTCCGTAGCGGGCGCCCGCGGGCAGGCCCGCGGCTTTCGCGGTTGCTGTCATGCGCGCCAGGGTCTGGCCGATGTTGAGGTGGCACACGGCCACCGCGAGCGCATCGGCCGCGTCTTCCTGCGGCGCCCCCGGGAGACGTAACAATGCCTGCATCATGTGCTGTACCTGCGCCTTGGCGGCGTTGCCCTTGCCCACCGCGGCCTGCTTGATCTCGGCGGGCGTGTATTCGGCGATCGTGAGGCCCGCCTCCATCACCGCGCACAGCGCGGCGCCGCGCGCCTGGCCGAGCTTGAGCGCGGAATCCGGATTGCGGTGCATGAACACCCGTTCGACGGCCACCTGCTCGGGGCCGTAGATGCGGATGATGTCACGGATGCCGTCGAAAATGGTCTTGAGCCGCCCGGGGAAGTCGCCCTGCCCGGCGCGGATGCAGCCGCTTTCCACGTACACGAGGCGCGTGCCCACACGCTCGACGATGCCGAAACCCGTGCGGCGTGAGCCGGGGTCGATGCCGAGCACGCGCATGCCGGGCCTACTTGGCCAGCTTGGCCATGACCTCGTCGCTGAAATCCGCGTTGGTGTACACGTTCTGCACGTCGTCCAGGTCTTCGAGCATGTCGACCATCTTCATGACGCGCTCGGCATCCTCCAGCGCCAGGTCGACCGTGGTGGACGGATTCATGGTGATCTCCGCCATTTCCGGCGTGAGTCCCGCGGCCGCCATGGCCTCTTTCACGTCCACGAAGTTTTCCGGACTGGTGAGCACGTCGATGCTGCCGTCCTCGTTGGTGACCACGTCGTCGGCGCCGGCCTCCAGGGCCGCTTCCATCACCTTGTCCTCGTCGCTGCCGGCGGCAAAGGTGAGGATGCCGGTCTTGCTGAACAGGTATGCCACCGAGCCGTCGGTGCCCAAATTGCCGCCGTGCTTGGTGAAGGCGTGGCGCACTTCCGAGACGGTGCGGTTACGGTTGTCGGACAGGCAATCGACCATCACCGCCACACCGCCCGCGCCATAGCCCTCGTAGCGGATGGCCTCGTAGTTGTCGCCCTCGCCCGCACCGGCGCCGCGCTTGACCGCGCGCTCGACGGTGTCCTTGGTCATGTTGGCGCCGAGCGCCTTGTCGATGGCCGCGCGCAGGCGCGGATTGGAATTCGGATCGCCGCCGCCCATGCGCGACGCCACCGTGATCTCACGGATGAGTTTGGTGAAGATCTTGCCGCGCTTCGCATCCTGGGCGTTCTTGCGATGCTGGATATTCGCCCACTTGCTGTGACCTGCCATTGGAAACCTCGTACTCTCGCGATCCCGCGATCCTAACACCGGGCCGATGGGGTCGGAAGCGGCGTCGTCCGAAAGGCGAAGGCCCAACGCAAAGACGCAAAGTGCGCAAAGCTAAGCAAGTGCCTTACAAGCCCTGAAATGGCTGCGGCAAAACCGGTTGCATGCACTTTGCGTACTTCGCGTCCTTTGCGTCTTTGCGTTGGGCTGTTTTCCCGTCAAGCCGAGCTGTCGGAGAGCAGGAACACGGTGCTGTCCATGGCGCCCGTGGCTTCCTCGTAGAGCAGTTCGTGGTGGCCGAGCCGGATGATGTCGCCGTGGTGCAGGCGCCGGCGCTGAATGCGTTCGCCGTTCACCAGGGTGCCGTTGGTGCTGCCGGCGTCCTCGACCAAGGCCACGGGGTAGTTTTCCAGGTAAGGGCTGGGCGTGAGCAGGAGCACGGCATGGGCGGCGCTCACGGCCGGGTCGTCCAGCTGGATGTCGTTGCCGCGGCGGCGGCCTATGCTGACGCGCTCCTTGTCGAGCACGTAGGTGCGCACCACGAGCCCGTCGCAGCGCACGGTGAGGCGCGGTTTCACGGCAAGCGCCATGTCAGCGCACCTCGAAGCGCAGGCGCGAGCCGGCGATTTCGATCTCGTCGCTGTCAGTCAGCACCACACCCTGTGCCGGCATCGGCCGGCCGTTGACCTGCGCCGGTGGCTGGCCGGCCATGGGCAGGAGGCGGAAGCCGCCCGGCTCGCGCAGCAGCACGGCGATTTGTCCGCCCGGCTTGCCCAGGGTGGTGCGCTCCTGCTTCACCTCCAGCACCGTACCGGCGCGCGCCCCTGCAAGCACATGCAGGCGTGCCGTGTGGGCAGCGGCCGCCGTGGGCGCGAACACCATGGTGGCGGCCAAGTCCTGGGCGTCCTCGTCGATGAACTTGAGTTCGTGCTGGCCGATGCGGATCACGTCGCCGTGCCGCAGTTCCTGCTTGCTGATGCGCACGCCGTTGACGAAGGTGCCGTTGGTGCTGCCCAGGTCGGTGATGGCCGGTACGCCCATGAGGGACACGGCGGCGTGTTCGGAGCTGACGGTCTGGTCATCCAGGAACACGTCGTTGTCGGGCTTGCGGCCTATGGTGATACGCGTGCGGTCAAGGGGGTAGTCCCGCAGGCTGACGCCCTCGCGCGTGATGATGAGCTTCGGCATGTCGGTCCTCTGTCGCTTCAGGCCACCTCGATGACAATGGCCGAGATGTTGTCCTTGCCGCCGTTGTCATTGGCGAGCGCGACCAGGTCGAGGGCAATCGCCTCGGGCGGTGCGCCGCGGGACAGCAGGGCGGCGATGGTGTCCTCGTCCACCATGTCGCTGAGGCCGTCCGAGCACAGCAGCAGACGGTCGCCCGGGCGGGTGTCGAAGCGCCGCACCTCCACCGCCACGTCGGACGCGCTGCCCAGGGCACGGGTGATCACGTTGCGGTGGCCGGAGGCGCGCGCCTCCTCGGGGGTGAGGAAGCCCCCACTCACCAGCTCCTGCACCAGGGAATGGTCCACGGTGAGTGCTTCGAGCCTGCCCTCGCGCAGGCGGTACAAGCGTGAGTCGCCCACGTGGGCGACCATCGCCTCGCACGGCAGGAACAGCACCGCCACCACCGTGGAGCCCATGCCGGCGTGCACCGGATTGGCCAGGGCCTGCCCGTGGATCAGCGCATTGGCCTCGCGCACGGCCTCGGCGAGCACATGTCCGGCGTCGCCGTCGCACACCGCGCGCAGGTGCGATTCCAACACGGAGACCACCAGGCGGCTGGCCACGTCGCCGGCGTTCTGGCCTCCCACGCCGTCGGCCAGCACCGCGTAGCCGCGGGCCTCGTCCCAGGCGATGGCGTCCTCGTTGCGGGCGCGCTGGCGGCCGGTATCGGTGATGCCCCACATGTGGATGCTTGCCATGGTCATGCCTCCCTGCCCTGTTCACGACAGCGGGCCAGGGCCACCGCCATGTCGGCGCCGGTCTGGTAGCGGCGCTCGGGTGCCTTCTGCAAGGCCTTGCCGATGATGCGTCCCACGCAGGGTCGCAGGTCCTTGCGCAGCTTGCGGATGTCGGCCGGCTTCTCGTTGGCGATCTGGTACATCAGGCTGGCCAGGGAATCGCCCTTGAAGGGCAGCTCGCCGGTGAGCAGCTGGAACAGGGTGACGCCCAGGGAAAACAGGTCGGCACGGCCGTCCACCTTGCGCCCCGCCACCTGCTCCGGCGACATGTACGACGGACTCCCGAGCACGGTGCCGGTGCGGGTCTTGCTGGCGTCAGTGAGGCAGGCCACGCCGAAGTCGGTGACCTTCACCGTCCCTTCCTCGCGGTCGTAGACGATATTGGCGGGCTTGATGTCGCGGTGCACCACGTTGCGGCCGTGGGCGTAGTCCAGGGCCTCGGCCACCTGGATGGCGATAGCCATCACCTCGGCGATCGGCAGCAGGCCGTCGGGACGACAGAAGGCGGCCAGGTTCTGGCCCTTCAGGTAGTCCATGGCGATGTAGGCCAGGTCCTGCTCCTCGCCCACGTCGTAGATGGTGACGATGTTGGGATGGGCCAACCGGCCGGCGGTCTCCGCCTCGCGGAAGAAGCGCTCGCGCACGGCATCGAGCTCCTCCGCACCGAACTCCTGCGAAAGAGCCACGGTCTTGATGGCCACGGTGCGGCCGATGCGCGGGTCGCGGCCCAAGTAGACCGCGCCCATGGCGCCCCGGCCCAGCTCCCGATCCACCTCGTAACGGCCCAGGGTGGGCCGGGCCAGCCCCGCGCTGCTCAGGATCACCGTCCCGGTGGGGGTGGTGCCGGTGCCCTTGCCGTACAGCAGGCGGCCATCGGCCTCGCGGTTGCGCTGCACGCGCTCGGCGGCATCGCGAAACTTCGGCGCCACGGCCAGCAGGTACTCGAAGGCGGCCGCGGCCTTGCCGAACTGGCGGCGGCGTTCGAAATCGAGGCCCAGGGTATAGAGCCTTTCCTTCAGGTCCTCATCCACCGGGCAGCGGCGGTAGCGCTCGAAGGCGCCGTCCAACTGGCCTTGGGTGTGATAGGACTGGCCCAGCAGGCGGTTGGCCGCGGCCAGCTCGGCGGCGAGCACACCCGCACGCGCGCCGAGGCGGCGCTTGAGCAACAGGGCGGCGGCGCCGGTGGCGAGGGCCAGCGCGGGCGTGACGAGGGGCACGAAGGTGGCGCGCAGGCTCAGGAAGCCGAACTCCACCGTGAGCGCGACGAACAGCAACAGCAGCACCAGCACCACCGAGGTACTGGCCGCCAATCGCGGCAACACGGCGGCGAGCACCAGGGCCACGGCCGCCAGCGCACTCCACTGCACCCACGCGCTCCACGGCGGCGCGTCGAACAGGGCGTGGTCCATGAGGGCGGCGGTAAGACGTGCCTCGGCCACCACCGGGGCCACGGCCTCGCCACTGGCGAAGACCACCGGTTCCACCACGGCGGTGTCCACGGCACCAAGCAGGACCACCTTGCCCCTGGGATTGAACCCGCCATCGACCAGGGCCTTCATCGGTACCACCGGAACGTCCCGTACCAAGCGCCGCGGATAGGCGCGCCAGGCGCCGTCGGTGGGAATGAGCCCTTCCACGGCCAGGATCCCGTGGCGCTGCAGGGCGTCCTCCCCGAGGTCACCGCCCGCGGCAAGGGTCGCCAGACGCAGGGCGAAGCTGGACGCCCACGCCTCCCCGGCACGGATCACCAGCGGTGCACGGAAGGTCGGCTCCGGTCCGGGCTCGAAGTCGAGCACGGCCACTTCGGCCGGTGTCACCGGCGCCGGCGCCAACTCGACGCGATGGGTCAGCCACGGCAGGCCGTTGAGCGGGCCGGGCACGTGGCTCAGCGCACCGGGTGCAGGGACGTGATGGGCAGGCCACAGTCTCACACGCGCGGGGAATCCCGTGGGCGGGCGGGCGGACAGGCGTTGCGGCAAGGCACCGAGCACCAGGGGCGCCGGGAAGGCCTGTGGCTCCAGGCCGGGAAATGCACGGGGATAGGGCGGCACCAGGCCCACGGCGCGCGCCGCGACGAGGCGCTCAGCCAGTTGCGGCCAGACATCGGACGAGGTGGCAGGCGCCACGTCGATCACTGCCACGCTGCCGCTGCTGGGAGCCGGCTCGGCAAAGTCCGTGCCCAACGCCAGGGCGCGACCTTCCAGCAGAACCAGCGCAGGACTGCCCGAGGCCAGGAAAAAGGCTGCGACGACGAGCAGGCCCAGAACCCACTCGAATTTACGGGGACATCCCGCCATTGTTGTTCTCATTGGCCGGGCACCACGGCCCCGGAATCGCCCTTGTACCACGCAGGCACGCGTAAGAACCATGAATCACTTCAAGAAGGGGATCAGTGGGGTCATGGGGATCAGTGGGGTCAGAGTCAATGGATCAGTGGGG
>JBAYQE010000084.1:0-11775 GCA_041677345.1 Thiohalomonadaceae bacterium | reverse complement strand
TCAAACCGCGATAGCGGCCGGCCAGGTCGCTGGCGCCCAGGATGGTGAAGACCTTCAGCATGTCGGTGCGGGCCGCGTCGCGGTAGGCGCGGTCGCGCTTGAGTAGTTCCAGCAGGTTTTCCAGGGCGGCCTCGTGGTCGCCGGCCATGACCTGACGCGTCGCCAACTGGTGGCGGGCCTCACCGTCGTCGGGGTTCGCCTGCAGGCGCTCGGCCAGGGCCTCGGTGGACGGGATTTCCGCGGCGCGGTCGGCGAATTCCAGTCGTGCTTCCACGTTGGCCACCGCTTCGTCGTCGCGTGCGGCGGCAGGCAGTTGTTCCAGCAGTACACGTGCACGGGCGCTGTCGCCCGCTCTGAGCACCGCATCCGCCAAGGCGAGCAGCAGCTTGCTGTTGGCCGGTTCCACGGCCAGCGCGGCCTCCAGCATCCGCGTGGCTTCCTCCAGACGACCCGCCGTCAGCAGTGCCTGGGCTTCGGCCGCGGTCTTGTCGGATGCACGCTCGACGTGACGATCCAGGAACGCGCGGACCGCCGCTTCCGGCTGTGCGCCCAGGAACTCGTCCACGACATCACCGCTCCTGACCAGCTTCACGGTGGGTACGCTGCGCACGCCAAAACGGGTCGCAAGCTCGGGTTGTTCATCGATGTTGATCTTGGCCAGCACGAACAGGCCCGCGTATTCCTCGGCCAAGCGGGTAACGATGGGTAGCAACATGCGGCAAGGGCCGCACCACGATGCCCAGAAATCCACCAGCACCGGAACGCGGTGGGATGCCTCGATAACGGCGCTGGAGAAGTTTTCGGTGGTGACATCAAGGACGTGGGCACGGGTCATCGGCGGTTCCATAGTCTGTTACGGCATTGTGGGTGAGTGGGGGCGCTCACGGGTAGATTCAACAGCCGATCCATTTTCTGGGCGTCGTAGGAATTTTCTGAAAAACGCGTAGGCGCGTTCTGCGATTTCATGTCCGCCGTAGCCGATGATTGGGTCTGGTCCCAAGAAACAACCCATTGATTGCACGTAAAAACACGTGGGCACTTCATGCTCTTGGCGCGGATCATAGGGACGCAACGGGGGCTTGTCAGCGTTCACCAGGATGCTAGTTTTAGCTCGCACGGAGGGGTAGTCAGGGAGCGCCAAGGAATGACGCGTCACACGATGTGACGGTGGCCTGGATGCCTGAAGGATTGAAGGGCGGCCCACGGGCCGCCCTTTTTATTTCGGCGGCAGCTTGACTGCCGGGATCCGCGCCCATGGCGGCTGTCCGGCGGTTCACAAGCCGGCCGCCGGTCCGTTCCGCGGTACCCCTTGGAAGCGCAATGTGCGCTAGCGTTCCAGGTAAGTCATTTTGCCCGTGACGCCGTCCCACTGTCTGGCATCGGCCAGGGCCGCCTTCTTTTGGGACAACACCGGCCAAGCCTTGGCCAGTTCCGCGTTCAGCGCCACGAAGGCCGCCTGGTCGTCGGGCAGGTCATCCTCCGAAAAGATGGCGTTCGCCGGGCATTCCGGCTCGCACAGCCCGCAATCGATGCATTCGTCCGGGTCGATGGCGAGAAAGTTCGGCCCCTCATGGAAGCAGTCCACCGGACACACGTCCACGCAGTCCGTGTATTTGCAGCGGATGCAGTTCTCCGTCACCACGTACGTCATTGCATTCTCCCGGCTGCGAGACACCACGGTCCGGGAACCAGAGAACAGCAATACCTCCTTGCGCTCTTAGCACTGGCGCCGTTGTGTTGAGCTGTTCTCTCTTCCCGGCTCCCAGAGCTTAGCCGGAAGCCAGCCGCTTGAGCTCGTACAGGGCCGTGAGGGCATCCCGCGGGCTGAGCTGGTCGGGGTCGAGATGGTCCAGGGCCTCGCGCAATGCATCCGGGCGCGCGAACATGTCCAGCTGTGCCGCGACCGGCGCCGCCCCGACCACGCTGCCGTCTTCCAATTCCCGCAGTTTCGCGCGTGCCTCCGCAATGACATGGTGCGGCACACCCGCCAGGGCGGCAACGGCGAGGCCGTAGCTCTGGCTGGCCGGGCCCGGCTTCACCGTATGCAGGAAGACGATGTCGTGGCCGTGCTCCACGGCGTCCAGGTGTACGTTGGCGATGCCCGGCAACTGCTCGGGCAGGGCGGTGAGTTCAAAGTAGTGGGTGGCGAACAGGGTGAAGACGCGCCGACGCGCCAGTTCCATCGCCGCGGCCCAGGCCAGGGACAGGCCGTCGAAAGTGCTGGTGCCGCGTCCGATCTCGTCCATCAGCACCAGGCTTTCCGCCGTGGCGTTATGCAGGATATTGGCCGTTTCGGTCATTTCCACCATGAAGGTGGAGCGTCCGCTGGCGAGGTCGTCGGAGGCACCGATGCGTGTGAAGATGCGATCCACAGGGCCCAGGCGCGCCTCCTCCGCGGGTACGTAGCTGCCCGTGTAGGCCAGCAGTACGATGAGCGCGGTCTGCCGCATGTACGTGGACTTGCCGCCCATGTTGGGCCCGGTGACCAAGAGCATGCGCGTGTCGTCACTGAGGCTCAGGTCATTGGGCACGAACGGGGCGTCGCTGGCGTGTTCCACCACCGGGTGGCGGCCGGCACGGATGAGGATACCGGGCTCGGTGGTCAGGTGCGGGCGCACCAGGTGCAGCCCGGCCGCGCGCTCGGCCAGATTGGCGAGCACGTCCAGCTCGGCCAGTGCGGCGGCGGTGTCCTGCAGCGCGGCCAAGTGTGTGCCGAGGATGTCCAGCAGCGCGTCATAGAGCTGTTTCTCGCGGGACAGGGCGCGCTCACTGGCGGACAGGACCTTGTCCTCGAAGGTCTTGAGCTCGGGGGTGATGTAGCGCTCCACACCTTTGAGGGTCTGGCGCCGGATGAAATCGTCGGGCACACGCTCGCTGTCGCGCCGGCTCACCTCGATGTAGAAGCCGTGCACCCGGTTGTAGCCCACCTTCAGGCCGGTGATGCCGCTGCGCTCGCGCTCCCGTGCCTCCAGCGCGATCATGAATTGGTCGGCGTTGTCCTTCAGGCCGCGCAGCTCGTCCAGCTCGGCATCGTAGCCTGCCGCAAGCACGCCGCCGTCGCGGATCAGCACCGGCGGGTTTTCGATGATCGCCCGTGTGAGCAGATCCTCCAGCTCGGGGAAGGCCTGGATACGTGCTGCAAGCGCGCCGAGCAGGGCTGCGTCGATGCCGCTCACGCGGTGGTGCAGTGCGGGCAGGCGGCCGAGGGCGATGCGCAGTTGGGTCAGGTCCCGCGGCCGGGCCGATTTGAGCGCCACCCGTGCCAGGATGCGTTCCACGTCACCGATGCCGCGCAATTGCCCGCGCAGGTCTTCGAACGCGTCGTCCTCGAGCAGGCGCCCGATGGCCTCGTGACGCTGCGCGAGCAATGCCTGATCGCGCAGTGGCCGGTGTAACCAGCGCCGGAGCAAGCGGCTGCCCATGGCCGTCACGGTGCGGTCCATGACGCCCACTACCGTATGGTCATGGCTGCCGGAAAGGGATTGATCGATCTCCAGGTTGCGGCGTGAGGCCGCATCCAGCAGCACGGCGCTCTCGCGCTGCTCCACACTCAGGCCGCGGATGTGAGGCACGGCGCCGCGCTGGGTTTCCTTCAGGTAATGCAGCAGCGCACCGGCAGCGGAAACGGCGAGGCCCAGGTGTTCACAACCGAAGCCGCTCAGGTCGCGGGTGCCGAACTGGGCGGCGAGTTGGCGACGTGCGCTGTCCTCATCGAAATGCCACGGTGCGAGCTGTTGCGCGCCGCGGCGCTGTTCGAAGCCGCGCGCGGCTGCGCTGGCTTCGGCGTAGAGCAGTTCAGCCGGTTGCAGGCGTTCCAGCTCGCTCAGCAGGGCCTCATCACCGTCCAGTTCCGCCACCGTGAAGCGGCCGCTGGCCACGTCCAGCACGGCCAGGCCGAAGCGGCCCGCGTGCTCGTGCACGGCGCACAGCAGGTTATCGCGGCGTTCCTCGAGCAGGGCCTCGTCGGTCACGGTGCCGGGGGTGACGATACGCACCACCTTGCGCTCCACCGGCCCCTTGCTCGCGGCCGGGTCGCCAATCTGCTCACAAATGGCGACTGACTCGCCCAGCCGGATCAGGCGGGCCAGATAGGCCTCCACTGCGTGATAGGGGACGCCCGCCATGGGAATGGGTTCGCCGGCGGACTGGCCGCGGGTGGTCAAGGTGATATCCAGCAGCTGCGCAGCACGACGGGCATCGTCATAAAACAACTCGTAGAAGTCGCCCATGCGATAGAACACGAGCATGTCGGGGTGCTGTGCCTTGATGCTCAGGTATTGCCGCATCATTGGGGTGTGCTGGGGGATGTCTTCGGGGCGGGCATTCATCCGCGCAAGTTTACCGGCGTGGCTCGGGGTTGCGCACCCCGGCATCGCTTTGTTACTAACCACCACCAGCGCGGGCGCTCGTCGACCGCCTACGGTCGAGGTGGTACGCGCCGGGCGCTGGGCGGCGCTGGTTACGGGACCGCGGGGGTGATCACGGCCACGGGCGGCGACTAAGCTCCTCCCGCGCGCGTCCAAATTACACTTTGCAAAAACTGCGATGGGAGTCCCATGGTTCCGAACGACGCCGAGCTGAATGCCCTGGCCGGGCAGGCCGCCGCCGTGCTGACTGCCGAAGGGCTTTCGCTCGCCAGCGCGGAGTCCTGCACCGGTGGCTGGCTCGCCAAGACCGCCACCGATCTGGTCGGCAGTTCACGCTGGTTCGAGCGTGGGTTCGTGACATACAGCAACGCGGCCAAGCAGGAACTGCTCGGGGTTTCGCCCGACACCTTGGCACGGCACGGTGCCGTGAGCGAGGCCACGGCCCGCGCCATGGCGCAGGGCGCCCTGGCACACAGCCGTGCACAGGTGAGCCTGGCCATCACCGGTATTGCCGGCCCGGGAGGCGCCACCCTGGACAAACCGGTGGGCCTGGTCTGGTTCGCGTGGGCGCGCCAGGGGGCTGAACCCGTTGCCCGCAGTGTCCGCTTCGAGGGCGATCGCGACGCCGTGCGGCGCGCATCGGTGGCCACGGCCTGGCAGGGCCTGCTGGACCTGCTTGCGGTGCCATGACCGAAACGGTCCCCACGCGCCGGTTGTTCTTCGCCCTCTGGCCCGACGACGAGACCCGCGTCCGCCTCGCCCGCGCGGCACGTACCGTGGCCTCACCCTGCGGTGGCCGGCCGCTGCCCGCGGGCAATCTGCACATCACCCTGGAATTTCTCGGCAACGTCCCCGCCGATGCCCTGGAGTGCCTGCTGGCCTGCGGCAACGGCTACCCGGGCGAGAGTTTTTGCCTGACCGTCGATCAGGCCGGCAGCTTTCGGCACACGGGTATCGTATGGCTGGCTCCGGTCGAGGTACCGGCAGGGCTCACCCGGCTGTATGAACACCTCCATACCGGTGTGGCGCGCTGTGGGATAAGCACCGACGAGCGGCCTTTCCGACCCCATCTCACGGTGATGCGCAAGGCCCGGCGCGGCCCTGCGGTGGCGCTTGTCGAGCCCATTCCCTGGAGCGTCGATGACTTCGTGCTGGTGGAATCCGTGACCTTCCCCGAGGGCTCCCGCTATCAGGTACTCAGGCGCTGGCCCCTGGCCCGCGCCGGGACTGCCGCGGGGTCGTGACAGTGCGAAACCGGGGCTAGGCTGCCCGGGGGCGCTGTGAAATAATGCTGTTTTTCGTGCGGTGGCAGGGAGCCGCCGGCTCTCGATGGGAGGAAAACAATGGACGACAACAAGCGCAAAGCCCTTTCCGCGGCCCTCAGCCAGATCGAAAAACAGTTTGGCAAGGGTTCGGTCATGCGCATGGGCGACAATACGGCCCAGCGCGATCTTCAGGTCATCTCCACCGGCTCACTGGGACTCGACATCGCCCTGGGCGTGGGTGGCCTGCCGCGCGGCCGCATCATCGAGATCTATGGTCCGGAATCCTCGGGTAAAACCACACTGACCCTACAGGTCATCGCCGAGGCCCAGAAACTGGGCGGCACCTGCGCCTTCGTGGACGCCGAGCACGCCCTGGATCCGCAGTATGCCCAGAAGCTGGGTGTGAACGTGGACGACCTGCTGGTATCCCAGCCGGATACCGGCGAGCAGGCCCTGGAAATCGCCGACATGCTGGTGCGTTCCAGCGCCGTGGACGTGGTGGTCATCGACTCCGTGGCCGCGCTCACGCCCAAAGCCGAAATCGAAGGCGAAATGGGCGACTCCCACGTAGGCCTGCAGGCCCGTCTGATGTCCCAGGCACTGCGCAAGCTCACCGCCAATATCAAGCGCTCCAATACGTTGGTGATCTTCATCAACCAGATCCGCATGAAGATCGGTGTCATGTTCGGCAGCCCCGAGACCACCACGGGTGGCAACGCCCTCAAGTTCTATGCCTCGGTACGCCTGGACATCCGCCGTACCGGTTCCATCAAGAAGGGCGACGAGGTCATCGGCAACGAAACCCGCGTGAAAGTGGTCAAGAACAAGGTGGCCCCGCCGTTCAAGCAGGCCGAGTTCGAGATCCTCTACGGCGAGGGCATCTCCCGCGAGGGCGAGGTCATCGACCTGGGCGTGAACGCCGGTGTGGTGGAGAAGTCGGGCTCCTGGTACAGCTACAAGAGCAATCGCATCGGCCAGGGCAAGGACAATGCCCGCCAGTTCCTCAGGGACAACCCCGACATCGCCGGCGAGATCGAGGCACAGGTACGCGCCGCCTTCCTGCCCAGGACCGTGGTTGCCGGCGAAGCCGAAGACCTGGCTGAATCCGAGGCCTGAGCACTGCCGTGAGTACGCCCGCGGAGGTGCGCCGCGCCGCCGTGGCGCTGCTCGCACGCCGCGAGCATTCGGCGCGGGAGTTGCGTGCCAAGCTGGTGCGTAAAGGCGCACCCGCCGAGCTTGTCGCGGAGGTCGTGGCGGCACTGGCGGCTGAAGGGCTGCAGAGCGACACGCGTTTCACCGAGGTCTACGTCCGTTCCTCCATTGCGCGAGGGCAGGGTCTGGTGCGCATCCGCGCCGCCCTGCGCGAGCACGGCATCGGTGAGCCTGTGATGGACGAAGCGCTTGGCGCCTGCGCTGCCGACTGGCCGGAGCAGTTGGAGCAGGTGCGGCGCAAGCGCTTCGGTGCCGCACTCCCGGACGATCCGAAGGAACGCGCTCGCCAGGCGCGTTTTCTTCAATACCGCGGCTTCAGCGCCGAGCAGATCCGCCGTGCGCTGAACGATAGAGACTCAGATTGAGGGCCGGCAGGGCCGGCTGGACTTTTGACCCAATGAAAAGCAGCGAGATCCGCAAGGCATTCCTGGAGTTCTTCCGCAAGCACGGGCACGAGATCGTGCCGTCGAGCCCGCTCGTCCCCGGCAATGACCCGACGCTGTTGTTCACCAATGCGGGCATGGTGCAATTCAAGGACGTGTTCCTGGGCTTCGACAAGCGTCCCTACACCCGTGCGGCCACGGCGCAGAAGTGCGTACGCGCCGGCGGCAAGCACAACGATCTCGAAAACGTGGGCTACACTGCGCGTCACCACACCTTCTTCGAGATGCTGGGCAACTTCAGCTTCGGCGACTACTTCAAGCAGGACGCCATCCGCTATGCCTGGGAACTGCTCACCGAGGTGTTCAAGCTCCCGGTGGATCGCCTTTGGGTGACGGTGTACGCCGAGGACGACGACGCCTACGACATCTGGACCAGGCAGATCGGTGTGCCGGCCGAGCGTTGCATCCGCATCGGCGACAACAAGGGCGCGCGCTATGCCTCCGACAACTTCTGGATGATGGGTGACACGGGGCCCTGCGGTCCCTGTACCGAGATCTTCTACGACCACGGCCCGGAGATTGCCGGTGGCCCGCCGGGCTCGCCCGACGAGGACGGCGACCGCTATATCGAGATCTGGAACAACGTGTTCATGCAGTTCAACCGCGACGAGCAGGGCGTCATGCACCCCTTGCCGAAGCCGAGCGTGGACACGGGCATGGGCCTGGAACGCATCGCCGCCGTGTTGCAGGGCGTGCATTCCAACTATGAAATCGATCTGTTCCAGAACCTGATCAAGGCCGCCGCGCGCGAGACCGGCTGCACCAATCTGGACAACCCTTCGCTGAAGGTCCTGGCCGACCACATCCGTGCCTGCGCCTTCCTCGTCGCCGACGGCGTGATCCCGGGTAACGAAGGCCGCGGCTACGTGCTGCGCCGCATCGTCCGCCGCGCCATTCGCCATGGCTACAAGCTGAGTGCACGTACCGCCTTCTTTCACAAGCTGGTGGCCGACCTCGCCGCCGAGATGGGCGAGGCCTATCCCGAACTGGTGCAGAGCCAGGCGCGCATTACCGAAGTGCTGCGCCAGGAAGAGAATCGTTTCTTCGAGACCATCGAGCACGGTATGGGCATTGTCGAGTCCGAGCTGGCGCGCCTGCGTGCGAGCGGCGGCAAGGTGTTCGACGGTGAGACCGCATTCAAGCTGCACGACACCTACGGCTTCCCCCTGGACCTCACGGCGGACATGTGCCGCGAGCACGGCGTTTCCGTGGACGTGCCGGGCTTCGACGCGGCCATGGTGCGCCAGCAGGAACAGTCCCGCGCCGCAGGCAAGTTCAGGATGGCCGCGGCACTGGAATACAGCGGCGCGCGCACCGTGTTCCACGGCTATGAAAAACTGGAAGTGAGCGGTGCGAAGGTGACCGCGGTATATGTGGACGGTACCCCGGTGCAGGCCATGAAGGCGGGCGAGCAGGGCGTGGTCGTGCTCGACAACACCCCGTTCTACGCCGAGTCCGGCGGCCAGGTGGGCGACAGCGGCGAATTGCAGGCCGACGGCGTGCGCTTTGTCGTGGGCGACACGCAGAAGATCCAGGCCGACGTGTTCGGCCATCACGGCGAGCTTGCGAGCGGCACGCTCGCGGTGGGCGATACCGTCACCGCGCGCGTGGACGGCATGCGCCGCGCCCGCACCCAGCGCAACCACTCGGTCACGCACCTGATGCACAAGGCCTTGCGTGAGGTGCTGGGCGATCACGTGCAGCAGAAGGGCTCGCTGGTCGATCCCGACAAGACCCGCTTCGACTTTGCCCACAATGCCCCCCTCACCGCCGAGCAAATCCGGCGCGTGGAAGCGCAGGTCAATGCCGAGATCCTCGCCAACGTGGCCACCGAGGCGCGCGTGGTCGGCATTGATGAAGCGCGCACCCTGGGCGCCATGATGCTGTTCGGCGAGAAATATGGTGACGAGGTGCGTGTGCTCGACATCGGTAGCTCGCGCGAACTGTGCGGCGGTACCCACGTTTCACGCACCGGCGATATCGGCCTGTTCAAGATCGTGATGGAAGGCGGCGTCGCCGCGGGCGTGCGTCGTATCGAGGCCATCACCGGCGATGCGGCTTTGGCCTATGTGCAGGAACAGCAGAAGCTGCTCCAGGAGGCGGCCGGCGCACTCAAGACTTCCGCTCAGGAACTCCCGGGCAAGATCGTCCAGGTGCAGGAGAACGTGCGTTCCCTGGAAAAGGAACTGGCCCGGCTCAAGGCCAAGCTTGCTGCCAGCCAGGGCTCGGACCTGGAATCCCAGGCAGTGGACGTGGCCGGCATCCGTGTGCTGGCTGCCCGCCTGGAGGGCGCCGATGCCAAGACGCTGCGTGATACCGTGGATCAGCTCAAGAACAAGCTGGGCACGGCAGCAGTAGTATTGGGGACGGTCCAGGATGGCAAGGTGAGCCTGGTCGCCGGTGTCACCAAGGACGCCGTGGATCGCATCAGGGCCGGCGACCTGGTCAACGCGGTGGCCGAGCGGGTGGGTGGCAAAGGCGGCGGACGCCCGGACATGGCCCAGGCCGGCGGCACGCAGCCCGACGCCTTGCCCGAGGCACTGGCGCAGGTACCTGACTGGATACGCACCCGTCTGGGATGACATAAGCGCGACCCGCCCTTTTTTTTATAACCCGTTTGGTGTTTAATCAGCGCCCTTTGGCGCGTAATGAAGCCCTATGGCCCTGATCGTTCAAAAATACGGTGGCACCTCGGTCGGTTCGATCGAACGCATCATGAACGTGGCGCGGAAAGTCAAAGGTTTCCGTGAGCGTGGTGATGACGTGGTCGTGGTCCTTTCCGCCATGTCCGGCGAGACCAACCGTCTGATTGAACTGGCGAAGCAGGCCCAGAGCGCGCCCGACGCTCGCGAACTCGACGTATTGCTGGCAACCGGTGAGCAGCAGACCATCGCCTTGCTCTCCATGATGCTCAAGAGTGTGGGCGTGGCGGCCCGTTCCTACACCGGTCCGCAGGTCCACATCCTTACGGACAGCGCCTTCAACAAGGCGCGCATCCTGTCCATCGACGAGGCGAGCATCCGCAAGGACCTGGACGAAGGCAGTGTGGTGGTGGTTGCGGGCTTCCAGGGTGTGGACTCCAACGGCAATATCACCACCCTGGGCCGTGGTGGCTCGGACACGACCGCGGTTGCGCTCGCAGCGGCGCTGAAGGCAGACGAATGCCAGATCTACACCGATGTGGACGGCGTTTATACGACCGACCCGCGCGTGGTTCCCGAGGCGCGCCGGCTGCCCCGCATCACCTTCGAGGAGATGCTCGAGATGGCAAGCCTCGGCTCCAAGGTGCTGCAAATCCGCTCGGTGGAATTCGCAGGCAAGTACAATGTCCCCTTGCGTGTGCTGTCGTCCTTCGCGGAGGGCGAGGGTACTTTGATCACTTACGAGGAAGACGGAATGGAAGAACCGCTGATTTCAGGCATTGCCTTCCAGCGCGATGAAGCCAAGCTAACCATCCTGGGCGTACCCGACGAGCCCGGCATCGCGTACCGCATCCTCGGGCCCATCGGCGAGGCCGATATCGAAGTCGACATGATCGTGCAGAACGTGGGCGCCGACGGCACCACCGACTTCACCTTTACCGTCAATCGTGGCGACTACGAGAAGGCACTGAAGATCCTGGAGCAGACCGCCAAGGAACTTGGCGCACGCGATGTGAACGGTGATACAAAGATCGCGAAGATTTCCATAGTCGGTGTGGGCATGCGCTCGCATGCAGGTATCGCTGCCACCATGTTCAAGGCGCTCGCCGACGAGGGCATCAACATCCGCATGATATCCACCTCGGAGATCAAGACTTCGGTGGTCGTTGACGAGAAGTACCTTGAGCTGGCCGTGCGTACCCTGCATTCCGCATTCAAGCTGGAGCAGGAACCGCAGCAGGCCTAAAGTCCATTGACGTCGGCCGAATTTCCCGGCCGGCGCGGTGTCTATGTGTAAGCGCTTTGTGTCGCGTCGCGAGGTGGTCTTTGCTTTCCATGAACGACAACGGACTTGCGCAGTTTACGAGGAGAGAAACTAAATGCTGATTCTGACTCGACGAGTGGGAGAGACGCTCGTGATCGGCGACGAGGTTACCGTGACGGTCCTCGGCATCAAAGGCAACCAGGTGCGCATCGGCGTGAATGCTCCGAAAGACGTTTCCGTGCACCGTGAGGAGATCTACGAGCGCATTCAGCGCGAAAAGCAGGACCAGACGCCCTCTTCATAGCATCTGAGCTTTACGTTCCGCGTTCGCGAAGGTATCCTTCGCACCGTCGTTTTGGAGAGATGGCCGAGTCGGTCGAAGGCGCTCCCCTGCTAAGGGAGTATGGGGTCAAAAGCTCCATCGAGGGTTCGAATCCCTCTCTCTCCGCCATAGTCGATGTGTTGACAAAGATTGGGTGTTCCGTATAATTCGCACCCTCACAGCGCCCGTAGCTCAGCTGGATAGAGTACCTGGCTACGAACTAGGTGGTCGGGAGTTCGAATCTCTCCGGGCGCGCCATA
>JBAYQE010000083.1:0-11812 GCA_041677345.1 Thiohalomonadaceae bacterium | reverse complement strand
TGTCTCCCCTGTCTCCCCTGTCTCCCCTGTCTCCCCTGTCTCCCCTGTCTCCCCTGTCTCCCCTGTCTCCCCTGTCTCCCCTGTCTCCCCTGTCTCCCCTGTCTCCCCTGTCTCCCCTGTCTCCCCATGCCCCGCGCCGTGGTGTCAGCGCCCCGGTCGGTCTCCTCGCATCAGGAACACGGCCTCAGACAGCCCCTTTCTTCTGCGCACGTACTGAATCGAGCGCGATCACGGCCGAAGGCTTGCCGAGCAATTCGGCACCTTCCTCCAGCAGGAATTTCTTGAAGGCCTGCGCCACAACGGACAGGCGCTTGCCGCGCCGATGTACCACGTACCAGTGGCGCAGGATGGGAAACTCCGCCACGTCCAGGATGCTCAGGCGACCCAGCGCCAGTTCCATTTCCACCGTGTCGCGTGACAGCAAGCCGAGGCCAAGTCCTGCCTGCACACTCTGCTTGATGGCCTCGTTGCTGCCCACTTCCATGCCAGTGGTGATGTGGACCTCGTGCTGGGCGAAGAAGCGTTCCATCGCACTGCGGGTGCCTGAGCCGGACTCGCGCACCAGGAAGATCTCCTTCTCCAGGCGCTTGAGGGCGATATTTTTCTCACCCGCCAGGACATGATCGCGCGGCGCGACGATCACCAGCGGATTCTCCATGAAGGCGTCCGCTTCCAGGTCCATGTCCCCTGGCGGCTGGCCCATGATTACCAGATCCACGTCGTTGTCGGACAGCTGTCTGAGCAGCGATTCGCGGTTGGTGACATCCAGGCTCACGGTCACTCCGGGAAAGCGGCCGCAGAAGGTACCGAGCAGCGTCGGCGCGAAGTAGTTGGCGGTCGATGCGACCGAGATTTTCAGCTTCCCGCGCTCCAGGCCCTTGAGATTGGCCAGCACCATTTCCAACTCGTCGAGTTGCTGTGTTATCTGGCGGCTGTAGTGATACACCTCTTCGCCGGCATCGGTCAGGTAAATCTTCTTTCCGAGCTGTTCGAACAGGCCTACATCCAGTTGGTGTTCCAGCTGCTTGACCTGCATGGAGACGGCAGGTTGGGTGAGACAGAGTTCCTCAGCCGCCTTGGTGAAACTGAGGTGCCTGGCGACAGCGGCAAAGACCTTCAACTGGCGAAGCGTGACATTCATAACGTACTTTGCCTTATGTTGATCCAAAGGTTTTACGGTGACGGCGTTCCTTGCTTTCCTCGCCCCGAATCATGCCTACGGAATCATCCGAAGCTTTAATAAAGTAGACCATGTGGTCCCTGCGTGTTAGCCCGTACACCGTGCGGATTGCGCGATGGCGCACAAAAAGGGGCTGGTTATACTCACTGGTAAACCAGCCAGGCGCTGACACATGTACAGGAATTTCCCAGTGCTGGAGAGCGAACGGATGCTGATCAGCGCGCAGCGCTACAACCGGGTGCGCCTCGCGCTCTCCTGGCTCGACAACCCCGCGCGCATCGAGCTCACAGGCATGCATGACCTTGAGCTCATCCTCAACGACAACACGTGGTTGTGCCTCGACACCGGCTTGGGCAACCTCCCGGTACTTGCGTGGAAGGAATTCGAAACCGAACGCCGCCTCGCCCTCCACGAGCCGGTCACCTGTCGCGTGGACTACTACAACCTCCACGCCGAACTCATCAAGGACCGGGTCTTGGAAATCATGGACCGTCTCCTGACGGCACGCTTGCAGCGCCGCAAGCTGGGCCCGCGTGGCCAGATCCGCCCGCTGCGCCCGCCAACCCGGCGCAAGCGCTCGCACTGATAAGTCCTAGCTTATCCTTTCAATCACAAAGATTGAATCTCCATTATGTACTGGCCGCCTATACTGAGGCTGTCGATTTGCCTCACCACCGGCGGCCGGTCCTTCCCCCGGCAACGCCGACCGGAGCGCGGAGGGGAGCAAACCACATGCCTGATCCCTTCCGCGTTCCGTCTCTTTCCCCCCGCCCCTGCAGGTACGCCGTGTAAACTACCCGGCTTTCCCGTCTTCCGTCCGACCTGACCATGGAATTCACCGACTACGTCAAGAGCCTGCGCAAGGACATCATCTTCGATGCCACCCTGCGCGGAATCCCGTTTACCTTTCACTCCACCTGGGGTGTGTTCTCACCGCGTGAGATTGACGAAGGCTCGCGCCTGCTGCTCGATCATGTGGAGGTCAATCCCTCCGATCACTGCTTCGACCTCGGCTGCGGTTATGGCCCCATCGGGCTGACCTTGGCGCGTCTGGCACCTGAGGGCCAGACCCTGCTCGTGGACAAGGATTTCGTCGCCGTGGAATACGCGCAAAGAAATGCCGAGCTGAATGGCGTAAAGAATGCCTCCGCCATGCTCTCCAATGGTTTCGATCAGGTGGGTGATCGCCGCTTCGATCTGGTGGCGTCAAACATCCCGGCGAAGGTCGGTAAGGAACTGCTTTACATCCTTCTCTATGATGCCTTGCAGCGCCTCAATCCCGGCGGCCACATCTACGTGGTGACCATCACCGGGCTGCGCCGTTTCATCGAACGCGCCTTCGAGGAAGTGTTCGGAAATTACGACAAGGTCAAACAGGGCAAGACCTACACCGTAGCCCGGGCACAGAAGCTTCGTTAGCGTTCTGCATGCAATTCTCGCCTGGAAAAAGCGCACGGAGTTTATTTATCGTTAAAGTTGGATTTATACTCGTGCGGTCGTCTTTAATGTACAACACAGCCTAACGAGGACGTTTCAATGGCACAGAAGAAGAAGGCAGTGCGCAGAAGCGCAGCGAAGAAGGGCGCCGTGGTGAAGGCGGCTGCGATGGTTCAGGGCGGTAACGTCATGACCGATTCCGCCAAGCAGGCCGATGCGACGCTGAATGCCGCACGCAAGGCGCATGAAAAAACCGCGGCTGCACTCGCCAAGGCCGAAGCCAAGATCGACGCGGCGAAGGCCAAGGCAGACAGCGCCAAGAGTGCGGCGGTGCGCAAGCGTGCACGCGCGGCGCTGGCTGCAGCCCGTACCGATGTGCGCACCGTGCGTGCCGCAGAGCGCGAAGCCCGTAGCGCGATGAAGGCTGCCAGCGCGTGGCTGTCCACCGTACAGGCACTGAACGCCCGGACCGAGAAAGGCTACGTCAAGGCGTTGAACACCGCCCAGAAGAAGCACGCTCGCAAAACGGCCCCGAAGAAGTCTGCCCGTCGACGCACCACTCGGCGCGCGAAGGCCGCCTGAGTCGGTTCCCAAGAAAGAAAGGGCCGCATACAGCGGCCCTTTCTTTTTGTGGTGCGGGATGTGCGTGTTGCGAGCTGTCTGGCGAACCCACTGTCCGGCTACACGCGACTGGAAACCTTGCGCTGTAGGCCACTCAAGTCGAGATAGTAATCCCCCCGGGGCGTGCTGACACGGGCACGGCCCTGCACTCGGTAGATGAGCGCCAGCTGACGTGCCGCACGGTAGGCCTGGAGTTCAGTATCGGCCCTGGTCACATGCCGAATGCGCCCGGCACCATCGAGACACGTGATACTCCAGCCATAGGGGTGTTGGCGGATTTCCAGGGGCGATACGTCGCCTGCTTGTGTTGCATTCATGCCTACCTCCGAAAACGGAGGTTAGGCGGACGTCCACGGTGCTTCAAGCACACACATCCTGGAACTGTGAACCATTGCCGGAAACCGCACGTTGGCATGCCTGCGCCACTATGGCCACGCAGCAAGATCCTCGGTATTCACCTGCGCCATGGCTGCGTGCAGATACCGCTTGCGCTCCCCGCGTGCCAGCTTGCCGAGCCGGCGTGCAGCGGCATAGAAGCGCTCCAAATCACCGCCCTCGAGCGTGAGCAGTGCCTTGAACCCCGGAACCAACTCGTGATACGTGGCGGTGAGCGCCAGGTGGGCATTGTTGATGTCGGGTGGAAACCAGTGATCGAAGCCGTCATAGCCGCCCCAATCCTTCTTCAACTGAGCGTAGTCGGCAAGTAACTGCGCGAGCAGTTCGTGCTTGCGCGTGAGCTTCTCCGTATCCGGGATGTCCTCGGCATACAGCGCCGCCAGCCGAGTGCGTGCAGCCACCAGTCGGGATGCCACGGTGCGCAGGCGCTCCTGGCTGCGCAAGTATTTCACGTATTGCTCGCTGCCACTGAACCAGCGCCGCACACCTTCCTCGGCCACCGCGACGGCGAAAGCCTCGTTGAATGCACTGTCACCGGGCAGATAAAGCTTCTGATGAGCCAGTTCGTGGAACAGCGTGGCCACCAGCTCAGCCTCGGAACGCCGCAGCATGGTGCTGAGTAACGGGTCATCGAACCAGCCAAGGGTGGAGTAGGCGCTGGCGCCCGAGACGTAGACATCGAAGCCACGCTTGCGCAGCTGCTCGGCATGACGTTCAGCTTCGTTGCGTGAAAAATAACCCCGGTAGTTGAAGCAGCCCGCCACCGGATAGCACCACTCCAGGGGGTGCACCGAAAACCGCGGTGTTGCGGTCACGTTCCAGGTGACGGCGGGTCGCCCGACGTCCGCGTAGCGCTCATAGCTGCGGTTGGCGGGCAGGCCCAATTTCCCGGCCGCAAACGCCCGCGCATCAAGCGCGATGCGCAATTTTGCCCGCACGGGCTCGGGCTCACGCTCATCCGCGATGACGCGCTCCAGCGGACGCGCACGCAGCATGATGTCCAGGTGGCCGCCCACCGCCTGCGAGTAGTAGCCCAGTGTGGAGCAGGAGCTCAGGGCGAGAATCCCCACGAGTAACAGGGGGGCGAACAGCAGTCGGATACGCATCGTCCCCGCATGCTATGGGAGGACGCATCGATTGGATGCGTAACCCGTCACGCCACAGGTTCAGAACATCCAGCCGACGCGCGCGATCGCGAAATCAATCCCGGGATTGGGTGTCTCCAGGCTGGCGTTGGACAGATGCTGGTAGCGCAGGCCCAGATCGAATCTTCTGTCGCTGCTCGTGACCACGCCCACACCCAGGTGGCTACCGAAGTGATAGGTTGACGACAGCGTACGATCCTCGATGCGATCCTCGGTGAGGACGTGAAATCCCAGGCCGAATTCCACATAGGGCCGTATGCCTGTGCGGTGCGTGGGCGAAAAGCGCAGCACAGGTGTCACATTGGCGTTGTAGATCTCCTCCACGCCGGTGTCGGCATCGTAGGCACGCCAGTAGGCGAGGCCGAATTCCCAGTGGATGCGCAGGTTCCAACCGGCCCCATCCGCGCGGTGATCGTGCTGGCGTGCCAGCAGGGATACACGCAACATATCCACGTCGCCGAGCCCGTCACCGACGCTCACGGCAACACCGTCGATGGCCGGGGCTGGTGCCGCCCACGTGAGGAGGCATGCTGCAGGCGCCCAGATTCTCCAGGTGGTTTTCATCATGCTTCCGTGTAGGCTGGTCGCCAAAAAATAGCCGAAAGGAACCTGGGCGGCGGCGGATTTGGACCCCCAAATGATACAGCGGGCGGGGTTCGGCTCATCCGGTTTGTGATACAAAACCGGAGAAAAGTCTCAGGGTGACCGCTAAACTGTAGCGGTCTGTGTTCAGCTCGTCCTTTATCTTCGGGGAGCGATTATGGGCATGATCGTCGTCCATAAGCTGTGCCGTGCCGTAGCTTTGGCCGCCGTTGTCGTGGTACCCACCGTGCTGGCGGATGTGCCGCGTGACGAGCAACGACGCTTGTTCACGAGCGCCCAGCGCGCCCTCGAACGCCACGATCTCGCCACCTATCGTCAGCTCGAACCCCAGCTGCGTGATTATCCGCTCTATCCCTACGTGCGCTACCACTACCTGCGTGAGCGCCTCGGCAAACTACCCGCAGGCGACATCCGCAGCTTTCTTTCGGATTACCCCGATTCACCTCTCGCCGGCCAGTTGCGACGCAAGTGGCTGAGCCATCTGGCGCAGCGCGAGCGCTGGCAGGATCTCATGCAGGACTACGTCCCCGATCTCGGGACCGCCTACTACTGCCATTTCCTCAACGCGCGTATCCGTACCGGTGCCGACGATGGGGTGTGGCAGGATATGGATGCGCTCTGGCTCACCGGCCGTTCGTTGCCGGATGAATGCGACGGTCCCATCGCAGCGTGGCGTGCGGCCGGACAGCTCACCCACGAGAAAGTGCTGGCCCGCATCGAGCTGGCCATGCGGCGTGGTGAGGCGGGCCTGGTGCGCTATCTTGCCGGCCTGTTACCAGAGGCGGAGCGCACCTGGGTGCAGCGCTGGCAACAAGTGCACCGAGCGCCCGATTCCCAGCTGAGGCGCATCAAACCCGATGCGTCACCCTTCTGGAGCGCAAAGTTGTATGCCTATGGTGTGGGCCGTCTGGCGGAGCGTGACGTCGCTGCGGCGGTGAAGTACTTCGAGAACCATGCCGAGTTTGGCTTGACGCCCGATCAGGTGCTGCTCACCGGGCGCGCCATTGCCCTGGGTATGGCGCGGCAACGCCATCCCGACGCGGTGCAGTGGCTCACCCGGGTCGCGCAGCAGGCACCGGACGACCGCGACCTGCGCGAGTGGCGGGTACGTGCGGCCCTGTGGCAGCAGGATTGGCCAGCCGTGCTCACTGCGGTGGATGCCCTGCCGCCCCAGGAGTTGGCGCAGGAGGACTGGCAGTATTGGCGCGCCCGCGCGCTGGAACAGCTCGGGCGTGCGGATGAGGCCCGTACCCACTACGAAATCGCCGCCGGCCGGCGTTCTTTCTTCGGCTTTCTGGCGGCGGCCCGCCTGGAGCGCGCACCCAACATCAACAACATCCCACTGGGCATCACGGAAGCAGGTTTGCAGGCGCTGCGCCAGGTCCCGGCGATGGTGAGGGTGCGCGAGCTGGAGGCGGTGGGCATGCGCGTGGAGGCACGGCGGGAATGGCGTGAGGCCCTTGGCCGCCTGGATGAAGACGGCTTGCAGGTCGCGGCCAAGCTGGCCTATGAGTGGGGGTGGTTCGATCAGGCCATACTGGCACTCGGCCGTACCGCACAACGCCACGACCTGGAGTTGCGCTTCCCCACGCCCTACCAGGAGGAAGTGCTCGGCGCCGCGGCCAAGCGTGGTATTGACCCAGCCTTCATTTTTGCCGTCATGCGCCAAGAGAGCGCGTTCGGTGCCGAGGCACGTTCCCGTGTGGGTGCCCTCGGTCTCATGCAGCTGATGCCCGCCACCGCCCGCCTCACTGCGCGCGCGCACAAGCTGCCGTTACGCAGCCGTGCCGATATTCTCAAGGCAGACACCAACATACGTCTGGGTACCGCGCACCTGAGCGACCTGCTGGAGAAATACGAGGGCAGTCGCGTGTTCGCATTGGCCGCCTACAACGCCGGCCCCGGGCGTGTGGAACGCTGGCGTCCCGACTATGAACCCGTGCCCGCCGACGTGTGGGTAGCGAACATCACTTTCGACGAGACACGGGAATACGTGCAGCGTATCCTCACCTACACCGCCATTTATGAATGGCGGCTGGGACGTGAGATCACGCCCGTCGACACGTGGCTCCATACCGTTGAGCCCCGCTTCATTCGCGAAGCAGGCCAGGTGCAGGCAGTGGTCCCGCCTGGATAGGCCGGACACACAGCCGGGTAGTAAAAAACACGAAAAGCACGACAGGCGCGGTTTGGGGTAGGCGGGCCGCCGCCAACGGCCCGCGCACATTCCGTGACATTCTTGCAAGGGGGGAGTATGGCTAGCAGCAGGATCGCCGACTACGAGACCATCGATTTTTTTACCGCCATCGAGGCGCATGTGCGCTGGAAGATCCGGCTCGAGGCCTACATCGCCGGGACCAGCGAAGAAAAACTGGACCCGGACACGGTAGCGCGGGACGACCAGTGTGCCCTCGGCAAGTGGATTCACAGCAGCGGCGGAGCACGCTTCGGTTCCCATCCCAAGTTTCCCGAACTGCGGGACATCCACGCGCAGTTCCACCGCTGTGCGGGCGAGGTGATCCGCGCCATCGATCGCGGTGAGATCGACACCGCGCGCGAATCCCTGGCGAAAGGCGAGTACGCGCGCTACTCCCAGCGCATCAAGGCTGAGCTTGCGCGACTGGCCCTGGAACTGGACGACTGGGAAAAGACCGGTGCTTGACACGCTCCGCTCCGGGACTGACTCAGACGGCACCGCTTTCCGCGGTGCCGTTTTTATTTCCGAGCCATGCTCCTTCACCCCGCCGAACTTGCCCCCTTCTGGCGGGTGTGTTTTTGTCGGCCGCACTTGAATCGGACGCGAGAGGCTAGGCCAATCCCAAGTGCAGAGGGTGCTGACGTATCCCTCAGCCGCGTCAGTGACGCGTTGGCGTGGTCCGGTTCGGCCGCGCGCTCGGCCTTCCGGCCGCCGAGCTGCCAAGGCGCACCCGGTCAAACACTTGTGTCACACTTTGTTTCATGTCAGCAGGCGCCGAACAGAACGAACCGGGACAGCGTACCGCCCTGGCGCGGCAGCGTCGGCTTGCAGGCGGTCTGCTCCTGTTTATGGCGGCCGTCTACGTGGGGGCGCGACTCATTCCCGAGGCGCCTTTTTGGTTGCAGCTCGTGCGTGCCGCCAGCGAGGCCGCCCTGGTGGGCGGTCTGGCCGACTGGTTTGCGGTGACCGCTCTTTTTCGCCACCCCTTCGGCATTCCTATCCCGCACACCGCCATCATTCCGCGCAACCAGGCGCGCATCGGTGTGGCTTTGGGGCGTTTCGTCGAGCGTCATTTCCTCGAGCCCGAACTGCTGACCCAGAAGCTCCGTTCGCTGGATCTGGCATCGCGCCTCGGCAGTTGGCTGGCCGAGCCTACCCATGCCTACCGTGTCGCCGCTCGCATTACCAGCGCATTGCCGTGGATGGTCCACGCCGCCGACGATCGCAGCCTGCGCGATTTCGCCCGGCGCGCTCTGCACGAGCAACTGGCCCAAGTCAACCTGGCACCCATGCTCGGGGGACTGCTGGAGTTACTCAAGGCGGGCGGGCGCCATCAGCAGCTGTTCGACCGGGCCCTGGTGCTTGGCAGTGAACTGCTGGCCGACAATGAGGAGCGCGTGTATGCGCTCATCAGCGACAAGAGCCGCTGGTGGGTACCACCGAGCATCGACCGCAATATCGCGCGGCGGCTCATCAGGGCCCTGCACGAATTGCTCGAGGAACTGGCCGATCACGAGCACGAGGCGCGCCGCGGCTTCGATGCCGCCACCCACGACTTCATCGAACGGCTGAAACATTCACCCGAGCTGCACACACGTGTGGAGGCGCTCAAGCGCGAATTACTCGACAGCCCGCGCATGCAGGAGTATTTCGCTGCGGTATGGGAAGAGCTGCGCACGCGCATCGTGGATGATGCTGCGGCACCGGATTCACGCATCACCGCCGCGCTCAGCCATGCACTGGCGGCGCTCGGTACAACCCTGATGCAGGATGACGCCGTGCGGGCACGCGTCAACCGCCGCATCGAGGGGCTCACGGTGGACTTTGCCGTGCCCTGGCGTGCCGAGATTGGCAACTTCATCGCCGAGGTGGTGAACAGTTGGGACACTGCCACCATGACCGACCGCCTGGAACTCATCGTCGGCCGTGACCTGCAATTCATCCGTATCAACGGCACCCTGGTGGGTGCATTGGTGGGCGTGCTGTTGTTTCTCGGCTCAAGCTTGCTGTTTCCGTGAATACGCGTGTATTCCGGTAGTTGCGGCCGGGCGTTCTTCCCAAACGGAATCACAGTTCATCCGTGTCGCGCTTGCCGGGCGCACCGCGCCGGCGCCAAGATGATCCCGGTCATCCCGTGGAAACCTCATGGACACCGAGCTCATCGCACAGGCGGAACGTGAAGCCGTTGCTCTGCTCAGACGCAACCTGGTGGACGGGGGCATCCTTGCGGCCACGCCAAACGCCCTTGCCGAAGAACGGCGCTATACCCGTATCTTCGGCCGTGACGCCGCCATCTGTGCCTTGGGCATGCTGGCGAGCGGTCACCCGGAACTGGCAACCGGCGCCGAGCGCAGTCTGCTGACGCTTGCTGCACACCAGGCCGACAACGGCCAGACCCCCAAGCATGTGGACCCGTCCGGTGGTGAGACCGACTTTTGGTATGTAGGCTGCATCGACGCCACACTGTGGTGGCTCATCGCCGTGGATTACCTGGCACGCCACGGGCATCACAGGCTGCGTGAACGCCTTGCACCGCACATCCGGCGTGCCATCCAGTGGCTACAGTGCCAGGAGCACCTGCGGCTACGGCTGGTACAGCAGAACGAGGCCAGCGATTGGGCCGACATCATGCCGCGTTAGGGTTTCGTGTTGTACAGCAACGCCCTCTGGTACGGCGTCAAGCGCCGTTTCGGACTGCCCGACGCGGAGGCCACACGCTATCACTTCAATCACCTGTTCTTCCCCTATTCCCGCGAACGTCCCGATTACCGGCGCCTGCGCCTGCTCACGCATTACGTGCGCAACCGCAGCCAGGACCAAAGCCTGTATCTCAGCTTCGTGAATTTCTCGTTCTGGGGCGACGAGGGCGATGTACTTGGGAACCTGCTGGCAATCCTGTTTGGACTGGCCGGCGACGGTCCGGCGCACCGCATCATGCACGCGCTCAATGCGGCGGGCGTGGATACGCCCTGGCCGGTACGCGCGGTATGCACACCTATCGTGGAACGCTCCGGGTTATGGCGTACCTATATGGAGCGTCATCGGCAGAATCTGCCGTGGCGTTATCACAACGGCGGCGCATGGCCCTTTATCGGCGGGTTCTGGGTGCTTGCCCTCGCAGGTCTGGGGCAGGCCTCGCGAGCCCGGGCGGCGCTGGCGAGGCTGGCCGAAGCGAACCGGCGGGACGGTTGGCGTTTCACGGAGTGGTTCGACGGGTGCACCGGTGCGGCGCACGGCATGGCCGGGCAGTCCTGGAACGCGGCAATGTTTCTGCTCGCCCGGTACGTCTGGAGCAACGCCCCTTTCCTATTCTTCCACGCGAAAACCGACCTTGACGCGGACCTGCCAGTGAGCGATACGGCCGTTGACCAGGTTGCCACGGGTCTCGAGGACTTCAAACCAGTCCATATTGCGCAGGGTCTCCGCGGCACGTGTGATGGCGTTGTGGACCGCCTCGTCACTGCTTGTGGTAGACGAACCGACCAGTTCCACCAGCTTATAGACATGGTCACCCATGGCGTCCCTCCCTGTCACGCTCTTGTCAAGTGTAGCGTAGGTGCATACCCAATCGGCCGCGAACGGGTCGTCAACATCCGGGGATGGACTAGTTCGCCGCCGTGGATAAAATACGCACCGCCCACCTGGGACGGTGTCAGGCCGGAAGCCTTGAATGCTGGACGGGACAGGAGACGTATCACTTAGAATCTGCTGCGAGAGCAATGCAATGACCTTCAAGACCCCGGATGGCTATGAGTTCGAGGCGCATGTGTACGGCCCGGACGACGCCGAACATGCAATACTCATCGTGCACGATTGGTGGGGAGTCCTGGATTACAACAAGCGCTGGGCCGAGCGCTTCGCTGCCGCAGGCTACAAGGCCATGGTGATCGATCTCTACGACGGCGAGCGGGCGCGTTCCGTGGAAGAGGCCGGTGAGATGATGCGTGGCCTGGACCAGGATCAGGCCGACAGCAAACTCGTCACCGCCGTCGATTTTCTCAAGCAGAACGGGCGCAAGGTTGCCACTTTGGGTTGGTCGCTGGGTGGCCGCCAAGCCATGCAGGCGGCGCTGCTCGATCCCGAGGCGGTGCGCGCTGCGGTACTGTTCTACTGCCGCATGCTCACGGATGTCAGCCAGTTGGAACAGCTGGGCGGGCCGGTATTTGCCGTTTACGCCAAGAACGAGCAGACTTGGCCTGCGAAAATGGAAAACTTCAACAAGGCGATGGATGC
>JBAYQE010000082.1:0-11848 GCA_041677345.1 Thiohalomonadaceae bacterium | reverse complement strand
CGTAGGTCACGTTGCGAAGCTACGTGACATGTTCGAGCCGCGCACGTCACGTACCCTGTGCGCCAACGCGACCTACGACGGGTCCTTTATCTTCCCCGTGTTGATGCTTTTCTCCTCACCGCCCAAAGATGACGCCGACGCCGAAGTGGAAGCGCGGTTCGGTGTAGCGCTGGGTCGAGGCGCGGGGCCAGAGATGGATGCGGTCGGGGTCGACCACGGGGTAGGTGTAGGCGGATTCGCCGATCTTGCCCTGGCGCGTGCCGGTGACGGGGCCCACCACGGTGATACGCCGGCCCTGCGCGTAGTCGGCGGTTTCCAGATAGCCGGGTTCGATCACCAGGAAACGACCCGCCGGACCCGCATCGGTCTGCGGTTCCTGACTGTCATCCAGCGGATAGCCGAGCACCTCCAATTGCGTGGCGTTTTCCAGGTTGGTGCTGTTGACGATCACCCCACCCCACAACACCCGCGTCCCGGCGATGTCGGCCGCCCGCGTGGACGCCTCGCGCGGCGTGAGGCCGGTGGCCACGCCCTCGGTCTTGAACTCAGGCCCGGTGCCTGCACAGCCCACCAGCAAGGCCGCGACACCACACAACAACACGCGTACGGCGTTCATGCCATCTCCTTACCTGTAACCACTCACCAATAGTAGGGCCACCTCGGGCCGTATGGTCGGTAGTAGGGCCAGGGGTGGAACGGTGCCCACGGGTCGTAGTAGTACGGATACACGGGGTCACGGCGCACCGGTCGCGGCGCCCACAGGTGCACCCGCTCCACCTCCACCACCGGATAACGGTACTCGAAGTCACCGATCGCGCGGGTCTCGCTGCCTGCCACCACCCCAAGCACGCTGATCTCCTTGCCCCGCTCGAAATCGGCCGGGTCGGCGAAACCCTTGATGCGCGCCAGGAAGCGTCCGCGGCTGGGGGTACCCTGTGCGGGCCGGCCGCTCTCTTCCAGGTCCTTGCCAATGACCTCGATGAGGGAGGCGTCCGCACGGTTTTCCACCCGGGCGATGATGCCGCCCCAGCGCACCCGGGCATTCAGCACCGCTTGCGGCTCGACAACGGCCTCCGACACCGATGGGCTGCCGGCAATCTCGTCCCCCACCGGACGGGGGCCGGTGGCGCAACCGGCAAACAGCACTACAAGCAACAGCCACGCCTTTTTCATGGCCGCACCTCGCCTAGCCTGTTTTTTTAAAGTGTGGCACGCGCTGAAACGTCCGCCGCCGCACAGATCCATTGGGACTGCGCTCGCGTTTTCGTGCATGCTTGGGCACAAAAACTGACACCGGGAAATGGAATCCGTGCGCCACATCGGTCTGTTGTTGCTCTCTTCCCTCGCCCTGGCGGCCTGTACCGGCGACCATACTGCGGACGGCACGCTGCGCCTGTCGGGCACGGTGGAGGTGCGAGAGGTGGACCTCGCGTTCCGTGTCAACGGGCGTATCGTGGCACGTACGGTGGATGAAGGCCAGCGCGTGGAACAGGGCGCGATCGTCGCCAACCTCGATGCCGAACCCTACCGCCTGGCACTGGAGCGCGCCAATGCCGAAGCCGCTGCCGCGGAGGCCCAGTTGGCCGCATTGCGTGCCGGCACGCGGGCGCAGGAACTGCGCGCCGCCGAGGCGGCGCGCCGAAGCGCGCAACAGCGGCTGTCCTTCGCCCGCGCCGAGGAGAAACGCATCACCGACATCGCCGCGCGCGACCTGGCCTCACAGCAGGCCCTGGAGCAGGCGCGGCTGACACGACAGGTGGCCGAGGCGCAACTGGCCGAGGCCGATGAACGTCTCGCCCTGCTGCGCGAAGGCCCGCGCGCCGAAGACATCGCCCGCGCCGAGGCGGAATGGCAGGCGCGGCTCGCCGCCGCCTCGCTGGCCCGGCAGCAGTTGGACGATACGCGTCTGGTGGCACCGGTGTCCGGTGTGGTGAGCGTGCGCCTCGCCGAGATCGGCGAGGTGGTGCAGGCGGGCCAACCCGTGCTGCGGGTGGCCGCGCTGGACACGCCCTGGGTACGCGCCTTCCTGCCGGAACCCTGGCTCGCCCGCGTGCAGCTCGGCCAGCCGGCCCAGGTGCGCGTGGACGGCCTCCCCGACACGGAATTTCAGGGCCGCCTCAGCTTCATCTCCCCCGAAGCCGAATTCACACCCCGCACCGTGGAGACCCAGGAACTGCGCACCGACCTGGTGTACCGCGTCACCGTGGACGTGACCGGCGCCGGCGGCCGGCTCAAGCGCGGCATGCCCGCCGACGTGTACCTGGAACCCGCCCCGTGAGCGATCCCCTGATCCGCATGCACGACCTCGGCTTTGCCTACGGCGAAGTATCGGTGCTCACGGCCGTGAGCCTGGAGGTGCACGCCGGCGAGATCGTGGGCCTGGTGGGACCCGACGGCGCCGGCAAGAGCACCCTGCTGCGCATCGGAGTGGGCCAGTTGCCGCCGGCGCGCGGCACCGTGCAGGTGCTGGGCGGTACGCCCGGCGATCTCGGCCTGCGCGCGCGTATCGCCTACATGCCCCAGCGTTTCGGCCTGTACCCCGACCTCTCGGTGCTGGAGAACCTGCGCTTCTTCGCCGACCTGCACGGCCTGCCTGCACACGAGGCCCTGCCGCGCATCCGTGATCTGCTCGCCCGTACGGGCCTCACGGACTTCGAGGCGCGCCGCGCCGGCCAGCTCTCCGGCGGCATGATGCAAAAGCTCGCCCTCGCCTGCGCCTTGGTGAGTTCACCACGTGCCATGTTCCTGGACGAGCCCACCACCGGCGTGGACCCGCTGGCACGGCGTGCCTTCTGGCAATTGCTCGAGCAGGTACGCGCGGAAGGCGTGGCCATCCTTTACGCCACCGCCAACATGGACGAGGCCGAACGCTGCGATCGCGTGGTCGTGCTGCGCGAGGGGCGCATGTTCCGCCAGGGCACGCCCGAGGCCCTCGCACACGCGGGCGACATGCGCTTGATGGCCGTGAGCGGCCCGCGCGCCCGTCACCTGCGGCGTGCGGTACGCGCCCTGCCGGGCGTGTCCTTCGCCTTCCCCGTGGGCACGCGCCTGCACGTTTGGCTGGCACCCGGGGTGACGCCGGCCGCCTTCACCGCAGAACTGGCACAGCTCGATCCGGGCCTCACCGCCACGGCGGCGCGCCCCACCCTGCACGATGTCAACCTGCGCGATCTCACCCAAGTGCCTGCGACATGAACACAACCGTGGTCGAGGCCACCGGTCTCACGCGCCGTTTCGGTCGCTTCACGGCGGTGGATCACATCGACATGCATGTGGCGCGCGGCGAGGTGTTCGGGTTGTTGGGCGCCAACGGTGCCGGCAAGACCACCGCCATACGCATGCTGTGCGGGCTCCTGCCCGTGAGTGAAGGCCACATCACCGTGGCCGGGGTGGATACGGTACGCCATCCTCGCAGCGCCCGTGCGCGCCTCGGCTATGTGGCGCAGGGCTTCGCGCTTTACGCCGAGCTGTCGGTGGAGGAAAACCTATCCTTGCAGGCGGGCCTGTACGGGCTCGCACCGCGTGCCGCACGCGAGCGCGTACGCGAAGTCATGGAGTATTTGGAGCTGTCGCCTTTGCGCGCGCGTCAAAGCAGCGCCCTGCCGCTCGGCTACCAACGTCGCATGTCCCTCGCCGCCGCACTGCTGCATCGTCCCGAGATGTTGTTCCTCGACGAACCCACCAGCGGCGTCGATCCAGCGGCACGTCAGCACTTCTGGGAATTGATCTACGACCTGGCGGACCAAGGCATCGGCATCCTCGTCACCACTCACTACATGGACGAAACCGCATTCTGCGACCGGCTCGCGCTCATGCACGCCGGGCGCATCATCGCCGCAGGCACACCCGAAGACCTGCTGGCGCGTCCCTTGTCGACGCCGATGGTGGAACTGGCCGGCCGCGACGTGCGCGCCCTGGCTGCCCAACTCACCGGCCATCCCGCCGTACGCGAGGCCATTCCCCACGCCGGTCGCCTGCGCCTGCGCCTCGCCGCCGGCACAGTCCCTGCCGCCGCCCTTGACGAACTCACACACCTGGCCAAAGACCGTGGCCTGCATGTCGACTCCGCCAATCCGGTTCGCCCCGACCTCGAAGACCTCTTCGTCGCGGTGCTCGAAAGTGCCGCCATGGAAAAAAGTCCGCAAATGAACGCCAATGAACGCAAATGAATATTCACAACAGGGCACGAAACGGTTGGCGCCAGCGCGACGCCGGTGCCAGCCTTGTCGGCAGTTCCGGAAGAGCGAGCTCAGCCCACGACTGTTAGTAGTTCATCGCGGCCTGAGGCCGCTCCTACAACGTGCATGGGGTAACGCAAACCGCGGGGCGCCCCGTGCGCGATTTGCGTTCATTGGCGTTCATTTGCGGACTTATCTCTGACAATCCCATGAACTGGCAGCACGTGCGGGCGATGGCACGGAAGGAGTGGTGGCATCTGCTGCGTGACAGGCGCAGCCTGGCGTTGATGCTGCTCATGCCGGCCATGCTGTTGTTCCTGTTCGGCTATGCCATTCGTCTGGACGTAACCGAGGCACCCATCGGGATACTACCGGAACAACTGGACGGTGAGACGCGGCAGTTGGTGGCGCGCTTCGATGCCAGCCGCGGCTTCAGCGTGACGCATGTGTTCGTGAGCCGCGAGGAATTGCGCGCAAGCGTGCAGGCGGGCGAGGTGTGGGGTGCACTGGTGATTCCCGCAGATTTCGCCGATGCATCGGCTCGCGGCGATGCGCACCTGCAACTCATCCTCGATGGTGTCGATGCCAACAGCGCACGCCTGGTGCGCAACTACGCCCGCGCCCTGCTCGACGCCCTGGCACGCGAGCGTGCCACACCACCGGTGCGTATCGAGGATCGGGTGTGGTTCAACGAAACCCGTGAGAGCCACGTGGCCATCATCCCGGGCGTCATCGCCATCGTCATGGCCGTGATCGGCGCGCTCATGACCTCACTCACCGTGGCGCGCGAGATGGAACTCGGGAACCTGGTCATGCTGCGCACCACGCCGCTCACCCGCGGTGAATTCCTGCTGGGAAAACTCACGCCTTACTTCGTCATAGGCATGCTGGACCTGCTCATCGCCCTGATCGCCGCCGTATATCTGTTCGACGTACCCCTGCGCGGGCCGCTGCTCGGCCTGGTGGTGGTATCGGCCCTATTCCTGCTGGTGGTCATGCTGCAGGGCGCGCTCATCTCCGTAAGCGCAGGCCAGCAGGTGATCGCAAGCCAGCTCGCACTCATCAGTACGTTCCTGCCTGCCTTCCTGCTCTCCGGCTTCGTTTTCGCCATCGAAAACATGCCGCTGGCCCTGCAGTACTTCAGCTATATCGTGCCCGCGCGTTATTACGTGGAACTCTCGAAGGCCGTCTTCCTCAAGGGGCTTGCACCCTTCGTGCTGTGGACCCAGGTGGCCGCGCTCAGCACCGTATTGTTGGTGCTTGCCTTCGCGCTGCGCGCCCGCGCGCGCAAATTGGGGTTGGTGCAATGAAACGGTTACACGAAGCCTGGCTCCGCCTGCAGGCCATGCTGCTCAAGGAGTTCCGGCTGTTGCTGCGGGATCCACGCATGCGCTTCTTCGTTATCGTGCCGCCGCTGTTGCAGATGGTGGTATTCGGCTATGCCTCCACGTTCGACGTCCGCTACGCCGCAGTCGGTGTCGTGGACGAAGCGCGCAACACCACCAGCCGCGCACTGCTCGATGCAGTGACCTCAGGTGGACACTACGAGCTGGTGCACTTCGCGGCCATGGATCGCGCAGGCGAAGCCATCACCCGCGGTGAGGTGCGTGCCATCATCCACCTGCCACTCGATTTCGCGGCCGCGCCGCGCGTGCAGATCATTGCAGACGGCGCCGATCCCAACAGTGCCCAGTTGGTGCTCGGCCAACTTGCACAAATCACCCGGGAAACAGTCCTGCAAGCCACCGGACGGAGCCCGACGGTGCAATTGCAGGAACGTGCCTGGTACAACCAAAACCTGGACGATCGCTGGTATTTCGTCCCGGGCATCATCGCCAACGTCGTGATGATCGCCACCATCATGCTCACCGCCATGACCGTGGTGCGCGAGCGGGAACTGGGCACACTGGAACGGCTCATGGTCACACCGATCGGTCGTGTGGAATTCCTGCTGGGCAAGATGATTCCAGTAGCGGTGATCGGGTTGTTCGACGTCGCGCTGGTGACGCTGGTGGCTGTGGCCTGGTTCGACGTGCCGTTCCGCGGCAGCCTGCTCGCCCTGTTTGCCGGCAGCGCGCTGTTTCTCATGAGTACCCTGGGCCTGGGCCTGCTGCTTTCCACCTATTCCATCTCCCAGCAGCAGGCCATGCTGCTTGCGGTTTTCATCATCATGCCCGCCGTGATCCTCTCCGGATTTGCATTTCCGATCCGCAACATGCCGGAGGTCGTCCAGTGGCTGACCTATGCAGACCCGTTGCGGTATTATCTGGTGGTCATCCGTGATCTGTTTCTCAAAGGTGTCGGACTCGGCGCGCACGTGCATGAGTTTGCCGCCATGGCGATGCTGGGCGTGGGCGCACTCGGCTTGAGTGCCATGCGTTTGCGCTGAACATTGCACCATTTCGGCGCATTCTGATGGCACGGGATCACCACCGCTTTGTGACGTGCTGTGGTTATTTTCGCGAGTAACACAGATTTTTTTGTTGTCCTTCACACCCTTGCACACACATGGCGTGAAGTTCAGCGATACGGCCGTGCCTGCCGCGAAAAAACATCTATGCTCTGTAGCGTCAGGGATGACACACGAGGTAACTCGTGAAGCACAGGATGCTGCTCTGCGCCCTGCTCACGATCGCCGTGAGTACGGGCGCAATTTATTCCCCCCGGGCCGCCGCCGCGTTCATCAGCACCGAGGCGATGCTCATGACCACGCCGCCGCCGAGGTCCGACGTCCGTGATGCACTGCGCGCACGTCTCGTGGCGCTCGGCGTGGATCCCCATCTGGTACAAGCGCGCGTCGACGCCCTCACCGAGGCAGAGGCCGCCCAACTCGCCGCGCGTCTCGACAGCCTGCCTGCCGGCGGCGATGCAGTGGGCGCGGTGATCTTCGTCTTCCTGGTACTGTTGGTCACCGATATTCTGGGCTATACCGACGTCTATCCCTTCATCACCCGCACCGTGAACGGCGACAAGTGCACTGACCACGCCGACACCATGCCCCGCTCCCTCACCCACGCCGCGCGCTAAGCATCACCACAGGGTTTTCCCGGGCGTGGCCACCGGCCGCGATTCTCAACGTCACGCCGCGGTTTCGACGCCACAACCCGCAGTGGATGATTCCTCCTGTAGGAGCGGCCACCGGTGGCGATTGGCGATGCGGCAAATGGCGCATGGGAGACCGTGTTCACAGCCAGTCGAGAAACCAGTCGCGGGCGAGTTCGGTAAAGCTTTGCAGTGTGCCGGGTTCCTCGAACAGGTGTCCTGCACCCGGCACCAGGGCGATGCGGTTTTCGCAGCGCAGGAAGGTGGCGGCGTGGCGGTTGAGTTCCAGCACGATGACGTCCCGCTCGCCCACCACCAGCAGGGTCGGTGCCCTCACCCAGGGTAAGGCATTACCTGCCAGGTCCGGACGGCCTCCGCGTGTGACCACGGCACGCACACGCTCGGGGCGCTCTGCGGCGGTGGCGAGCGCCGCCGCGGCCCCGGTGTCGTTGCCGATCAATCCCACGGGCAACGAGGACAGCGAAGCTTGCGCGGCCACCCAGTCCAGCGCGCCGGTAAGCCGATCCGCAAGCAGACCGACGTGGGTACGCAGCAGCCCGGTTTTCTTGTCCTCGTGGTATTCGTCGGTGGTAAGCAGGTCGAACAGCAGGGTGGCATAGCCGTTCAGGTTCAGTTCGTCAGCCACGTAGCGATTGCGGTTACTGAAGCGGGTGCTGCCGCCCCCGTGCGCAAACACAATCACACCCCGCGCATTCGCGGGTCGATCGAGGAATCCCAGCAGCGGCGTGCCGGCGGCCTCCAGCCCGATCTCGCTCATCACGCTTCGGTCTTGGCGAAGCCGTTGAGCGCCTCGGGGGGTGCCACGGCACGGAAGCGCATGAGCAAGGTGGAACCGTCAGTGGAGTCTACGCGCAAGCCCTCCTCGATCGTTTCGCCATCGGTCTCCACGAACATGCGCCGCGGTGCCTGCACCGCGTGACGGGAAAGGGTGTGCTGGAGGCCGAGCAGTACCGCCAACTGTTCACCCTCGGGACGGATTTCCAGGTCCATGCCTTCGAACACGGCATCCTCGGCGACGAGATGGGCCTCGGCTTCCATGCTGCGGCGCAACAGCTCCGTGTCGATGACACCCAGGGTCACGCGCCAGCCGTGATGGCGGCGGCTGAACTCGTCCAGAAAGGGGCGCCACGCCGGGCGGCGGATCTCCGTGCGTTCCATGAAACCTCCCCGGCGACCCAGCCGTCGCCGCGCGCGGCTCAGTAGGCTGGCGGCGCGTAGATGTTGAGCGTTTCGAAAGGCTTGTCGCCGAGGCAGCGCACTTCATGACGCTCACCGGCCTCGATCATCAAGAGGTCGCCCGCGGCGAGCGATACCTCCTGCCCCTCCACCAGCGCCAGCCCGTACCCGGCGACCACGTACATCCACTGGTCACTGCCATGGCTGTTTTCCGGGCCGCCCGTGGCCTCGCCGGGGTGCAGCGTCATGGTGGCCGCTTGCGAGCGTCCAGTCCGGGCAATCACGTGAAAGCCATCCCCGGTATGCGTGACTGACACACGTTCCATGATCCGCTGCCCGCGGCAATGTTTCTTGAACCATAGCCGCGCATCACGGCTCAGGGACTCACGGATCTCTTGAGTTGCAGCGCATTGTGCACCGCATGGCCGCCTTGATCGTTGTTGAAATAGGCATACACGTCATGACCGGCGCGCCTGCAGTTGTGGATGAATTCTGCCTCATGCGCCAGTTGTGCGTCGGAATAGGCGCCGGTCTCGGTGGCGCCCCCGTGGTAACGCAAGTAAACCCACGTCGCCGTGATCACCCGCGGGTGATCCTTGATGTGGTCGTGAATGCACAGGGCGGCGTTGTGACGTCGGAGGGTGGCATACACGGCTTCACTGAGCCAACGTGGATCACGCACTTCCACCGCCCAGCGGTAGCGGCGTGGTGCAACGGTGAGAAAGGCTTCCAAGCGTGCTACGTTCACGTCCCAGCGCGGTGGCAGTTGCACCAGGATCGGGCCCAGCATTCCGTGCAGGCGTGTGGCGACTTCGACGAAGTGCGTCACGGAATTTTCCGGGTCATTCAAGCGTCGACGGTGTGTGCCATAGCGGCTGAACTTGAGTGCATAGAGGAAACCCTTCGGCGCCTGTTGTCGCCAGTGGTCGAAGACGTCGGCTCCCGGCAGGCGGTAAAAGGTATTGTTGATCTCCACGGTGTCGAAACTTTGCGTGTAGATCTCGAACCAGCGACGTTTGGGCACGTCTTCCGGGTAGAGGATGCCCCGCCAATGATCGTACTGGTAACCGGATGTACCGATGCGAATCACGCTCATGCTGCAAGTCTATAGGCGGCCATTCAGGGAGTGATCATGGGATGCATGTTCGCTGACGGGGTTCGCTTCGGTGCGCTTGTTAACTTGACGGATATTCCAGCACGGTGTTGTCACGTAGCCGCTGGCGTGCCAACGTGACCTACGCAAGTGGCGTCGCTGCGGCAATCCGGTTCTCGCCCGTTTCTTGCGATGGGGTACCCGCTGGGATGGCAGGAATTCACGCCCCGCTTCATGGCGATGCGCCGCGGCTCCTCCAAACTGGCGACAGACCCGACGCGGAGGAACCGCATGACACTGGACATCCTCAAGGAAAAGGGCGTACCGCCGGAGCGTCAGAAATTCACCTGGCGTGACATGGTGCGTGTGCCGTTCAGCAAGCTCGACGACGATGCCTTCACACGCGTACGCGTGATCCTGATGAATGGCATCGAATCCGAGGCGATCCGCTTCTCCCACGCCTGCGCACGCATGAACAAGGACCTGCGGCTGCCGCTGGCGAATATCCGGCGTGTCGAGCAACACCAGCAGACCCTGGTGAACTGGCTGCTGCCGCCGGACCAGTCCGTGCTGGAGACCACCGTCGCCTACGAACAAGTGGCGGTGGAGGTGACGGCGTCGGTGGCGGCCCACGAGCCTGATCCATACCTGCAGCAGGTGTACCGCTTCGGCCTGCTGGAGGATTTCGATCACCTGTACCGCTACAGCGCCCTCATGGACCGCATTGAGGGCAAGGACGCCAACAACATCCTGCAGAGCTACACCGACGTCATCCCCGGCCGGCCCACCTCGGAGGAGCATCGCGCCCCGGAGGATGATCTGCGCAACTGGTACGACCGCAAGAAGGCGGCGCCCATCACCAAGCTGAATGCGCTCACCATCCTGGCGGGCGAATTCCAGACCCATGACTACTACATGAACGTGGGGCCGAGCCTCGCCGATCCGGTGGCGCGCCAGTTGTACGCGGAGATCGCCTCCATCGAGGAACAACACGTGACCCAGTACGAGTCCATCGCCGATCCGGACGAGACTTGGATGGAGAAATGGCTGCTGCACGAGGCCACCGAGGTTTACAACTACTGGAGTTGCATGCAAACCGAGTCGAACCCGCGCATCAAGGAGATCTGGCAGCGTTTCTGTGACTACGAGCTGGGCCACCTGCATACCGTCATGGAGCTGTACAAGCAGGTGGACAAACGCGACCCTGCCGAGATCCTGCCCGCGACCCTGCCTGAGCCCATCAAATACGAGAGTCACCGCGACTACGTGCGCCAGGTGCTCGGCAAGGAAATGAATCTGCGTGCGGTGGGCTATCGCTTCATCGACGGCACCAAGGAAAAGGAAAGCGGAGCCACCCTCGCCTACCGCAAGCACCTCAACACCCATGGCAGCCCCAGTGACATGGTCGCAGCCGGCTACCGCTGGTCCATAGGCACCGAAATCGGCAAACAGGCGCACGCGCGCTGACAGGAGGCCGCATGACACAGGCAAGCGACATGGGCATGAATCGCACGGGCATCGGCATGGCGCCGCGCCTGAGCGAGGAAATGATGCGCGGCGCAGAAACCAGCATCCCCACCTCCGGCGGCAACGGCCACCAGATAGAGGAACTGCGCCGTGTCTACCTGCACGACTCACCGCCCATCGGCACCGTACCGCCCCCCGGCACCGCCAAGGGCACGGCCAAGGCCGGCATGCAGATGCTGAAGGGAAACCGCCCTTCGGTGTTCCTCGACAAGTTGGGTGAGCGTTTGGCGTTCGAGCGCACCGGCACCCGTTTGTACGAGGCCGTGATCGCCAAGTTGGACGTGGTCGGCACCTGGGAACAGGGACCCACGCGCGAGGAACTGATGACCTTCCACGACGAGGAGTTGGCGCACTTCGCAATGGTGCGCGAGGCCATCGAGTACCTGGGCGGCGATCCCACCGTGGTCACACCCTCGGCGGACATCAGTGGGGTGGTCGCCACGGGTGTGCTGCAGGTCATCACCGACCCACGCAGCTCTCTCGGCCATTCGCTGCAGGCGCTGCTGGTGGCCGAACTGGCGGACAACGACGGCTGGCACATGCTCATCCGGCTGGCCGACGCCTTCGGCCAGAACGACCTGTCGCGGCGCTTCCACCAGGCGCTGGCCGACGAGGACCGCCATCTGCAATCGGTGCGTGGCTGGCTCACCACAGAGTTGGAGCAGGACCTCAAGGGCGGCGTGCAGGCACAGAAGCCGCACTGAGTGCGGCGTGTGAAAGTCCTCCTGCAGGCAACGCCTTGTGGGAGGGCTTCCGCTCACCGCACGGCTGCAGCAAGTGGCAGCCCCGCTGGCCATCGCCTAGCCTTTGT
>JBAYQE010000081.1:0-11879 GCA_041677345.1 Thiohalomonadaceae bacterium | reverse complement strand
TGGCTGGCGACCACGGGCTTCAACCTGGCGGGGGCCTGGTTCTACAGCGATTCCCATAACGACCTGCCGCTGCTGGAGCGGGTGGACAACCCGGTGGCTGTGGACCCGGACGACACCCTGCTCGACCACGCCCGCGCCAAGGGCTGGCCGGTGATCAGTCTGCGCGGGCAGGACTTCGGCGCCGTCGGGAACGGCTAGACCTTGTCCCTGTGCTGCAACGCGGAGGGCGCGGAGATTCTGGATGTGAACAGCTCTGCAAGCTTTGCAGCTCGGCGGCCCTGGATGGGACTGTTTGCATGACACCTCGCCTGGCGGCCTCTGCACTGCTGCCCCTGCTCGCCCTGTTGGCGTTGGCGAGCCTGCTCGCCGCGCTGGCCGCGGGCAGCGTGGCCCTCTCCCCCGCCGAGCTGTTCGCCGCCCTGGGCGGGGAGCCGGGCCTGGCCCGGGACGTGGTGCTGGAACTGCGCCTGCCGCGCGCCCTCACCGCCTTCGCCGTGGGAGGCCTGCTGGCCCTGGCCGGGGCACTCATGCAGGTGCTGCTCGGCAATCCCCTGGCCGACCCTTACGTCCTGGGCGTCTCCGGCGGCGCGGCCGTGGGCGCCCTGCTCGCGCTGCTGCTGGGCGTCGCGGGCATCAGCGTCACCGCCGGCGCCTTCTTCGGCGCGCTCGCCTCCATCGTGCTCGTATTCGGCCTGGCCCACAGCCGTGGTGAACGTTCACCCACGCGGCTGTTGCTCACCGGCGTGGTCATGGCCGCGGGCTGGGGCGCGGGCATCAACCTGCTGCTCACCCTCGCCCCGGATGCGCCGCTGCGCGGCATGCTGTTCTGGCTCATGGGCGACCTGTCGCAGGCGGGCTTCCCGGGTGCCGGACTCGCGGTGCTGGCGGTGGGCGTCGCCGCCACCCTGCCCTTCGCCCGCGACCTGAACCTACTGGCCCGTGGCGAACTGCAGGCCGGTGCCCTGGGGGTGAGCGTGGGCCGGCTGCGCCTGCACCTGTATCTGGTCGCCTCCCTGCTCACCGCCGCCGCCGTGACCCTGGGCGGAAGCATCGGCTTCGTGGGCCTCATCATCCCCCACCTGCTGCGCCTGCTGGCGGGCAGCGATCACCGCATGCTGCTGCCCGCCAGCGTGCTGGCCGGCGGCGCCCTGCTCACCGCCGCCGACACCCTGGCGCGCACCGCGCTCGCGCCGCAGCAACTGCCCGTGGGCGTGCTCACGGCGCTGCTGGGCGTGCCCGTTTTCCTGTACCTGCTGACGCGGAGCGGGCGATGAGCACCCTGCGCGCGGAAGGCCTCAGCCTCGCGGTGGCGGGCCGCACCCTGTGCGCGGACCTCGACCTCGCCTTCGCACCGGGCGAGTGCTGGGCCCTGCTCGGCCGGAACGGTGCCGGCAAGACCACCCTGCTGCACACCCTCGTCGGCCTGAGGGAACCACAGGCCGGGCGCGTGTATTACGACGGCCGCCCCCTGTCCCAATGGCGCCGCCGCGCCCTCGCCCGTCACCTCGGCCTGCTGCCCCAGGACAACGCCGACCCCTTCCCGGCCACGGTGCTGGAAACCGCCCTGCTCGGCCGCCATCCCCACCAAGGCTTGTGGGCCGCCGACAGCAGCGAAGACCGGGCCCTGGCGCGCGCCGCCCTGGCCGCGGTGGACATGGCTGAACTGGAAGCGCGCAGCGTGGCCCGGCTCTCGGGCGGCGAGCGCCGCCGCCTGGCCGTCGCCACCCTGCTCACCCAGGACTCGGCAGTGCTGCTGCTGGACGAGCCCATCAATCATCTCGACCTGCGCCACGGCGTGGGCGTGCTGACCAGGTTCCGCGCCCTCGCCGACAGCGGCCGCAGCGTGATCATGTCCCTGCACGACCCGGGCCTCGCCGCGCGCTGGTGCGATCGGGTGCTGCTCCTCTACGGCGACGGGCGCTGGGCCGCGGGGACGACGGCGGAGATGCTGACGGAAGAAAACCTGGGGGCGCTGTACGGCCACCCCGTCAAGGCCGTGGCGGGGCCTTACGGGCCGGTGTTTGTTCCCGGAGATTGATGGCGGCCCTCCGTGGGCGGCAAACGTAGGAGCGGCCTCAGGCCGGGATAAGTTTTCAACCGCGGCGGTGGAAATGGAAATTGCAGGCTGAGCCTGCTCCTTCACGCGGTTGCCAGTTTGGGATCAGAACAAGAAGTACCGAACTGGCCCTTCTCGTTCTTGGGCAGCCGCATGCTGTCGCAAGCGGAAGCTCGCTCCCACGGATGCAGGGTGGTGCATCGTCGCCGTAGGAGCGGCCTCAGGCCGCGATGGTTTTCAACCGCCGCGTAGAAATGGAAATCGCGGGCTGAGCCCGCTCCTGCAAGATTTCGATTTAACGCTCGCGACGCAGCGGCGGTTCACCTTCCACCCAGCGCACCAGTTCCTCCCACAGCAGCAGGTCGCGGCGGTGGGCCTTGGGGAGTTCGCTGATGGAAATTCCGGTCTCCGCGGCCGTGACAAAATTTTCGGAGTCGCGCAGGCGCGTGATGAAGGGGATGGACAGCGTGGACAGGAAGCGCTGCAGGTTCTTGAAGGCGTGGGAGTTTTCCTTGACGCGGTTGGCCACCACACCCACCTGTACCGAGCGGGCGCGCACCTTGCCGGTGAGCAGCAATTCCTGGATGAAGCGCGCGGCGGCATGGATGTCGATGGCCGAGGGCATCACGGGGATGACAATGACGTCCACATCACGCAGCAGGTCGATCAGTTGGAGGCCATGAATGCCCGCGGGCACGTCGAGGATCACGCGCTCGGTGCCCAGGGGCAGGCGCAGCGCGAAGGTGCGGGTCATGCCCGCCCCCGGCGGCCGATGAGCGGCCACGCCGTGGATGGGCGGTGCATTCCGGCGCACGCTCAGCCATTGCATGCTGGAACCCTGCGGGTCGTAATCGAGCAGCGCGGTCATGCGCCCGCGCGCAGCCAGCGAGCCCGCCAGGTTGGTGGCGATGGTGGTCTTACCGCAGCCGCCCTTGCCGTTAGCCACCAGGATGCGCCGCGGGCGTACCGCCACTATCGGATGCATGTCGTCCGAATGCACGCCCACCGAGTGCACGTTCGTCGGGCGCGCGACCGGCGGCACGCCTACAGCGGGCTGGGTGTCGCTGTGGGCCGGCTTGTTCTTCCACAAGAACTTCAGCGTATCGAACATGGGGTTCCGGTGTGTTCACTAGAGTACCCGCGGCCGCGGGACGACATCACGCACGGGCACTCGCCCGGCACCGTGGCAATTTTCGCTAACCAGGACACGGTTTACACTATAAGCGCATCACATTATCAGTGGCGATCAACTCCTGTATCGGCATCATTTCTCAATGGTGTAGAGGATGTCGGCGCTGGACCGGGTGCCACTCTGGGCCTCCAGGGTCCAGTGCTCGGACAGGCGATAGCGTACACGCACGGAATCCTGCGCCTGAAACAGGCCCACCGCGTATTGCACGTACAGCCGCGGCGACAGGTATTTGCCGAGTACCAGTGCCGCCTCCTGGCGTTGGGTGCTCGCCTCCACCTGCACCACATCCACCCCGAACTCGCCGGCAATGTCTTCGGCCAGGCTGGTACCTCCCGCCAGACCCAGGGAGACGGCAGCACGCTGCAACAGGTCGGCCTCTTCACGGGTGGCATCGTCGATGGGCCGTCCCAGTACCAGCCAGGCAAGGATCTGACTGTCGTCCATGGGCGGCTCGGAATACAGCCGCACCTCGGGGCTGCGCAGCCGTCCGGTGGCGGTAATGCCCACGGTGACATCCTCCTCCTGGCGCACAGCGCGGAAATCGACCCCCGGGTTCCCCAGCGGGGCATTGGCATAGATGAGGCGACCCTGGGCAATAGTGAGGCTCTGGCCGTAGGCCTCGTACTTGCCGTCGAGCACATTCACTTCGCCGCGGGCGGTAGCCACCCCGCGCAGCGGTTCCAGGATGGTGATGGCGCCGCCCAGCCGCCCTTCCAGGCCGTAGCCCGCGATGCGGACCTGCTCGCCGAACACCACCTCCAGTTCCGTGACTACCTGCCAGCGTTGGCGCGCTGACGCCTCCCCATCACGGGCATCGATCACCACCACGTCCGAGGACACCTGCGCCGGAGCGCTTACATCTTCGAAGTTCACCCGCGCCTGCGGGATCAGCACCCGTCCACCCACGCGGATGACGCCGTCCTCGGCACGCAGGGTGAGGTCGGGGGTGGCCAGCGCCTCGCCCATGGGCAGGCGCACCGCCTGGAAGTCCTTACCATGCACACGCAGGTCGGCCTGCCAGCCCTGGGGACCGCGGCCGGCGGTGCCGCTCACCTGCACCGAGCCCGGACCCGAACGGGCCGTGGCACTCAGTTGCATGCCGCCGGCCGGATCACCCCGGGCGAACACCCGCAGTTCGCCCAGTTCGATGCCGAGCAGGGGGATGGCGATGGTGCCGCCGACCAGGTCGGTGCTGCCGTCGATCACGGGTCGCGACGCGGTGCCACGCAATTGCAGGTCGGCTTCCACGCGTCCGTCGGGGATGATCACCTCGGGCACGAACAACGACACCCACATCAACTGCCCCATGGAGGCCTGGAGCCGACCGTCCAGCATCAGGTCGCCGGACAGTGCCATGCCGGGGCGCCAGCCGGGCAGGCGGGCCTCGGCGCGCGCAAAGTCACCGTCTTTCATCTCCGCGGCGGCGCGCAGGTGCAGGCCGTCCTCATCACCTTGTGCCGCGAGGGACAACCGGTGATAGGTGGTGGTAAACGCCTCGTCTCCGGGCAGGTCCAGGCGCAACTCCCCCGCGGCTGCATGCAGGTCCGCCCGCAGGCGGTGCAAGCCGTCACCGTAGCGGAGGTCGAATCCACCATTCAGTTCCCCGCTGATGGCCAGGTCACGGCGCGGCAGCAGGGGCTTGAACAGGGCCATCGGCACGCGCTCGACCTGGGCTTGCGCCGTGATGCCGGCGTGGCCGGCGGAACCTGCGAGGCAGAGCCGTGCCGGCACCTGGGCGAAACAGGCCTGATCGAGCTGTGCGCCCTCTGCACTCACCCGCAGCGGTGCCGGCGCCTGCTGTGTCCAGACACCCGCATCGCCACGCCAGCGGCCATCGCGCAGCAGCCCCTGCCAAGTCCCCCCCCCATAGCTGCCGGCCAGGGCCATATCCACCTCACCCGGCGCAAGCTGCATGGCCAGTGTCAAGGTGTGGGCCGCAGGCGTGCCCGTGCCCGAGAGGGTCACGGCCGCGGCGCGCAGGCCACTGACCTCGACACCGCCGGCGCTCAGCGCCAGGTGCGAGGGCACACGGCCGCTCACGTCCAGCTCGGCATTCAGCATCAGGTCGGCCACCTGTCGACCCTGCCATTGCAGCCCTGAACCTTCCGCCCCGGCTTGAAGCTGCGGTGCCTCGACGTCGCCGCGCAGGCGTGCATCGGCGGTGAGCGCGCCATGGAGTTCCGGCAGGACGTGATCGAGGTCCTTTGCCTGCAAGGCAAGCTGCAGATCGAGCGACTGGGCAAGGGATCCCGAAGCAGTGAACCGGGCGGTGCCGCTGGTGAGCACCAACTCACGGATATCCAGCTTGCCCGGCATATAGCTGAGCGATGCCTTGCCTCCGAGGGCATGGCCGCGCAGCTCGCCGCCCAGGGAACGCATGTCGACGCGTACCTCGCGCCCTGTGGCCTCGGACCACGTGCCCCCCAGCGCCAGCTTGGCGTCGACCTTGCCCGGCCACTGCGGTGCGAGGTGGCCGGGATTCAGGCGGCTGAGTGCCAGTTCCCCCTCGAAGCGCAGCGCCGGCGACCAATGCACCTGTCCGCCGCCTTGCACACGCCCGCCCAGCCAGTCGGCACGAAGGCGTTCCAGGCTCAGGTGATGCCGGTCGCCAAGACCTTCGAGGTCGACACGGCCGGGCGGATGGCCGGCCTGCTCCAGCACGGCCTCGCCCGCCAGGGTCCACGCGTCGGGATGGCCGCGCACCTCAAGGGTGCCAGCGGGGCTGCGGCTGGCCGGTTCGGCGGCGGGCCAACCCAAGTCCTGCCAAGCCAACGACAGCTCGGCCAGCCCATCGTCGCCCAAGCGCAGCTGGCCTTCGCCCTCGACACGGCCCGCGCCGTCCTGACGCACCAGCAGGAGGCGCGGCAGCATCCAGGCGGTTACGTCGTGGCGCACCACCGCCTCGGCACGCCAGGCCCCGGCCGAGGGTTCGTGCAGGTCGAGGGTGGTGCTCAGCGCCAGGGCATGGCCCGTGCCGCTGCCCTGCAACGCTCCACTGAGGCGTAGCTCGGGCCAGGCCGGGTCCAGGTCGGCCAGCACGCCCCGGGCCAGCGCCAAGTGGGCCTCCCAGCGCAGTGGCCCGTCGCGCCAGGCGAGCGATCCCTGCAGCCGCGCCTGCCATGGCGTCAGCAGCTGCTGGTCGATCTCTGGCCGGGCGAACACGCCGCGCAGGCTGCCCTGTCCCTGCAGGGGCACCATGTCCGGGCGTTGCACGCGCCAGACGGTCTCCAGGTCCAGCGCAGCCTCGTCTTCCAGCCCCAGACGGCCCGTCGCCTCGAAGCGGCCCTGCGGGTGATCCAGCACGGCCTGTTCCAGGGTAAGCGACAGGTCGTGGTGCAGGACCGCAGCCAGCGTCACGTCGCTGGGTGCGAGCACTACCACACCCGTAGCATCGGTCACGCTGAGCCCCTCCACCCGGCCTTTCAGTCCCGCGGAGGTGAACAACACCGGCAGCCGCCCTCGCCCGTCGGCGGGCGCCTCATCGCGCGGCGCTTGCAGCGTCACGCGCACATCGCTTGCCTCCACGGGGTCGATGACCAGGCGGCCGCGCAGCAGCGCGAGCGGCTGCCAGTCGAACATGGCCTCGGCAGCACTGACGCGGGCGGCCGGTATATCGAGTTGCAGACCTTCGGCATATACCGGCCCAAGCAGCCGGCCACGCCACTGCCGCGCTGACAACGCCGTGTCTGCCAGGCCGTCCACCCGTCCCACCGCGTAGCGCAGGCCCGCCTCGGTCGCGAGCAGCCACGCGCCGAGCGCGGTGATCACCAGCAGGCCCACGGCCAGGGCGATCAGCAGCAGACGGCGCATCACAGGTCCGGTCCGATGGACAGGTGGAGCCGCCACGGCTTGTCCTCCTCGCTGACCGCCCAGGCCAAGTCCAGGCGTATGAGACCAAAGGGCAGACGCAGGCGCACGCCGGCGCCAGTACCCTGGTGCAGGGTGTAATCATCGAAGGAATTGAAGGCATTGCCCACGTCGGTGAATACCGCGGCACCCCAGCGCTCGCTGAAATAAGTGTCGTACTCGATACTGCCCACCAGCAGGTGCTGGCCACCCACCACCTCACCTTCCGCGTTTTCCGGCCCGAGGGACTGGTAGGTGAAGCCACGCACGCTCTGGTCGCCACCGGCGAAGAAACGCAACGATACAGGCACCTCGTCGAAATCGGTGACGTAGCTCGTCGCCACATCGAAGCGCACGATACCGCGCCCGCCGAGCAAGGCATGCACGCCCTTGGCGGCCAGCCGGCCCTGTAACAGGTTCGTGGTGGAGGAGACCTCTTCCGAGGCGGCACGTGCTTCGAGGATGGCACGCCAGCCGCGCAGCGGGAACAGGCGGTCGTCGGCCTCCACGCGCTGAAACGACAGGTTGGGGTAGAGCATGGTGGAGCGATCCACCACATCGGCGACCTCGAAGGTTTCATCCTGGTAATTGAGCGCTGCGGTACGCACCCAGTTGTTACTTAGCACGCGTGTGATACTGAGACCCAGCGTGCTGGTGTCGCGCACCGAGGTGTTGGTGTCCTCGTGCTCGCGCCCGCCCGTGATACTGAGGAAATCGGTGTTTGGCCGCGCCAGCGGAATGCGGTAGTACACCGCGGCGCCGGTGCGCACCTCGGACGCCAGCACCTCACCGCCAAAGCGGTGACCGTGTTCGTTGACCCAGCGGCGCTGCATGCCGACCGTGACGCGCGGGCCGGTGTCGGTGCCGTAGCCGATGCCCATGGAGTAGCGATCGCGCTTCCGCATCTCCACCGTCACCTCGACGGGCACGCGCAGGTCTGCCGTGTCGTCCACACGTGGCACCACCTCGATGCGGTCGAAATAATCGCTGTTGGTGAGGTCGCGGTGTAACCGGAACACCTGTTCCGCATCGTAGTAGTCGCCGCGGTGATAGTCGGGAAAGCGTTGCAGCAGGTCCTCTTGCAGAGGGACCTCGCTGAACGTGGTGGCACCGAAGCGATAGCGTGGGCCGCTCTGGAACACCAGTTCGATCTCGGCACTCGCCCGCTCCACGCTCACGCGCACCTGGTGTGTGATGAGATCACCCTCGAGAAAGCCGCGCCCGCGTGCGATCTGCAGCAATTCATCGCGCGCGTTCTCATACACACGGTGCAACAGGATGTCGCCCTGGCGCAGTGGAAATTCCTCGCGCCAGCGTTGCAGTTCGTCGTCTTCCGCGCCGGGTCCTTCGATGCGCAGATCCACTGTGGTCACGCGCACCGGCGGCCCGAGGGCCACCCGGTACGCGGCGCGCCAGGTGCCATCCACCTGTTTCAGTTCGCTATCCACCGTGGCGCGGTAGTAGCCGAAGGGTTGCAGCCCCCGCCGAATCTCATCACTGGCAAGTCGGTGCAGGCGCTCGATGCGCAATTCAGTGAGCAACGGATGACCGCGCTCACGCTGTAGCGAAAGGCTGTCGAGCAGGTCATCGCGGATGTCGCCGGATACACCCGTGATCACGATGACCACCGGCGTGCCTGCCTGGGCGGCGGCCGGCGAGGCGCCGAGCGCCAGCCACAGCGCGGCCGCGAGGCCGCACGCCATGACCAGCACAACTTGTTGGATTGGATGAGGCAAGACCACCTGCCCGCGTGGCGTAATCCTGGGCGACTGTTTGCAACCGACTATGTGTTCCCGAGCATGAAGCACTTCCCGCCCACGGCATCACGGCAGCGATACGCAGGGCACACGGAACGCAGCGCCGGAAGGTCTCCCACCATAAGCGCCAGGAGTCGGATCGACGGCATGCCGACCCACACGCCTGCCCTCTGCGATTTCCGCACCTCTGGATCGAGCGGTTTCCTCTCTCCCGGGAAGGTATCTCGGCTACAGGAGACGCTATCTAGAGTAGCACCCGGCCGGCCACCACCGCTTGACCGTCATGGGGTCGCTGGCTACAGTGCCGTCGTTCCAGGTGTTCCGAAGGCGTCCGCCCGAGGAATGAAACGGGAAGCCGGTGCGCGACCGCAGATCGCAAGGCCGGCACTGCCCCCGCAACGGTATGCGGTTTGGACGGGTCATCACGCCACTGCGCAAGGCGCGGGAAGGCGATCCGTCGGGAGCGTGCTCCCCGCCGCGAGTCCGGAGACCGGCCTGGTACGGTTCAACGCCGCGGAGGGTGGCAGCCGGGACCGCCCGCGCACCTCAGCCAGGCGTACCCGCAGCCATACTTCAGGCTGCAAGCAGGAGCATCATGGACGCCGCGGCCACCCGCACCACATGCAATCAGCGCCTTGCCCTCGCCCTGTGTGCCGCCACTGCGGCGCACCTGGGGCTGTTGGCCCTGCCGCTGCACGCACCCACACCGGACATCGGCATAGGCACCGAGCCGCTGCGCGTGCGTCTGATGGCGGCGCCCACACCCGCGCCCGAGGCCGCGGCCGGAATACCCGAGCCACACGTCGCGCCCACACCGACCTCCGTGGCGACACACACGCCTGTGCCTGCAGCCGTGGCCGCTGTCCCGTCCCGGCCTGCGCCCACCGTCGTGGCCACATCGTCGCCGGAACCCGCGCCTGCAGCGCCGGCCGCTACCCCGCCCCAACCTGCGCCTGCAACCGTGGCCGCCGCCCCGGCCGCACCTGCGCCCACGGCCGTGAACACACCACCGTCCACGCCTGTGCCGGGCACGGAAGCCTCGGCCGCGCCCGATACGGTCAGCGCCGAAGCCGCGATCGTCGCCGCCGAGGCCGAGGTGCGCCTCGCCCTCGCGCGCCACTTCCGCTATCCCCTGCTCGCACGCCGCCACGGCTGGCAGGGCGACGTGCTGCTGGGCGTGGCGGTGACCGCGGACGGCTCATTGGGCGTACCCACGGTACTGCGCAGTTCGGGCCATGCGGTGCTCGATCACGCCGCACTGGAGACGCTCGCCCGTGTATCCGCGCTGTCGAAGGCACCCGGCACCGCCTTCACGCTGCAACTCCCCGTGTCCTATCGACTGGAAAAAGGTTGAGCATGGCCCGACTCACGCGCATCTACACCCGCACCGGCGACGATGGCACCACCAGCCTGGCCGGTGGAGTACGCATCCCCAAGGACAATCCGCGCGTCGAAGCCATCGGTGCCCTGGATGAACTGAATAGCCAGTTGGGCGTGGTGCTTGCCCACGTGCTGCCCGAGCCCGTGCGGGGGTGTCTGATCCAGGTGCAGAACGACCTTTTCGACCTGGGCGGTGAGCTTTCCGTGCCTGGGCGCGCCGTCCTCGATACCGGCTATGTCACCCGCCTGGAGCAGCACCTCGACGGCTTCAACACCGGGCTGCCGCCGTTGCGGGAATTCATCCTGCCCGGTGGCAGCCCGGCTGCGGCCGCCTGTCACGTGGCACGCAGCGTATGCCGCCGCGCCGAGCGCTGCCTGGTGGCGTTCGCCCGCGACGAGGCGCTCAATCCCAACGTGACGGCCTACGTGAACCGCCTGTCCGACCTGTTGTTCGTGGTGGCACGCGTGCTCGCCCGCGCACAGGGCCACGAGGTGTACTGGCAACCCGGCCTCGGTACCACCCGGGATTGAATCCCGCACGCCCGGAGACCTCTCTCCGGGCGATGCATCAACCCGTCCGCCCCTTTTTCGCCGACGCTAGCGGCCCCCAAGGGGGCAGGCCCCTATGGCATGGCCTACATCCCACGCGCCGCGTTGCGCGGCGCGCAGGCGTCCAGGGCGGCCATGCGCGCAATATCCTCCCGCACCCGCTCCGCTGAGCGCACAAACAGCTCACGCTCATCGGCTTCGAGCGGCAGGTCGACAATGGACTGCATGCCGCTCGCACCCAGCACCGCAGGCACACCCATGGCGATACCGTGCTCACCGTATTCACCTTCCAGCACGCAAACCGTGGGCAACAGCCGCTTGCGGTCATGGCGCACCGCATCGACCATGGTGGCGATGGCCGCCGCGGGTGAGTCGTAGGCGCTGCTCTTCTGACGCAGGGCAAGGATCTCCGCACCGCCTTGGCGTGTGCGCTGCACGATGCGCTCAATGGTCTCAGGGGCCATGAAGTGTGTGATGGGCACGCCGCCCACACTGGTGTAGCGCGGCAGCGGCACCATGGTGTCGCCGTGGCCGCCGAGCACCATGGCACACACATCCTGTGCCGAAAAACCGGTCTCCAGCGCCACGAAACTCGCCATGCGCGCGGCATCGAGCACCCCCGCCTGGCCGATGACACGGTGACGCGGAAAACCGCTTCGCTCCCAGGCCCGCCAGGTAAGCACATCCACCGGATTGGTCACCACCAGGAGGGTCGCGTCCGGCGCGTGGCGCAGCACGTTGGCCACCACCATGTCGATGATGGGGACATTGGTCTCGAGCACGTCAGACCGCGACATGCCGGGCCGGCGCGGAAAACCTGCCGTGACGATCACGAGATCGGACCCCGCCATGAGCGCACCCTCGGCGCCACCCACGATACGCGTGTCGAAGCGGAACAGCGGAGCGGATTCCTGGATATCGAGCGCCGTTCCCACGGCAACGCCCTCGTCCACATCGAGCAACACCAGTTCCTCGCAATGCTGGTGCTGCGCCAGGAACTGTGCCGCGGCCTCACCCACGCGACCCGCACCCACTACGCTGATCTTGTACATGCCTTCCCTCCATGGCCGGTCAGTACGGGTTAACTATAGAAGCGGCA
>JBAYQE010000080.1:0-11911 GCA_041677345.1 Thiohalomonadaceae bacterium | reverse complement strand
GAAGTGCACCACATGGGTGACTCCGCCTCCCGTTAGCAACACCGTATAGCCCGCCAACGGTCCGTCCAGCACGGTTCTTGGTGTAAAAACCGTTAAGGGCTTCATATTGAGTTGCTGGATTTCAGCAGGGGAGCACTGGATGTCCCCATAGGTGAACAGAAGTTGATTGGTGCGAATTGGGCTCCAAGCCATTAGACAACCTTCCCTGGATAAAACGTTGATTCCGAGCCCGCGCGGGGCGCAACGCAGGGCGAATATACCGGTCCCTCAGCGTGAGAGTCTATAAAAAGAGTTCTGCAGCTTTGGTAAGGATGATTTTTATGTGCGGCGATAGCTGATGATCCTGCTGATTAGCAAGTGTTATCGCCGGATTTTGTTCGGAAAACTGATGACGACGGCACAGTCCGAACGGCATGAGCGGAGCCGAAGGAGTCGCGGCCTGAGGCCGCTCGTGACGGGAAGTCATCCACGGTGGAGTAACCCCACCTGTAGGCGCGCCTTTATGCCCGAAGGGTGCACCGGGCGCGAATGGTTGTCGATACCACGGCGGTGACGTTGAGAATCGCGGCGGGTGCACCCTCCGGGCATCAACCCGCTCCTGCAGGGGCCCATATCACCACGGTTTGCGATCCGCCTGTATGGCCGGGGGATGGCCGAACGTGCTGCTTCAAGGCGCGCCCCCAAAAGCGAAGGCCCGCGCGATGCGGGCCTTCTGGTTTGAAGCGGGCACTCGGTCTGTTACGGGTGTTCCGGCAGGTCTGCCCCTTCTTTCTCGACCGGCATGAGGTTTTCACGCGAAACGCCGAGATACATGGCGATCGGACTCGCTACCAGTACCGAGGAGTAAATGCCGAATACGATGCCGATGGTCAGCGCCAGGGCGAAGTTGTGCAGGGCCTCACCGCCGAAGAAAAACACCGACAGTACCGCCAACTCCGTGGAGAAGTGGGTGATGATGGTGCGCGACATGGTGCGTGTGATGGCATTGTCGATGACGGTGGTCACCGAGGCCTTGCGCAATTTGCGGAAGTTCTCGCGGATGCGGTCGAACACCACCACCGACTCATTTACGGAGTAGCCGAGTACCGCCAGGATCGCCGCCAGCACGGTGAGGTCGACCTCCCACTGGAACAGCGCGAACATGCCCACGATGATGATGACGTCGTGCATGTTGGCGATGATGCCGGCGACGGCAAGACGCCATTCGAAACGCAGTGAGAGGTAGATGATGATACCGGCCGCCACCAGGATCAGCGCCAGGCCGCCGTTTTCATACAGCTCCTGCCCCACCTGCGGGCCAACGAACTCGACCCGGATCAGTTTCACCGAGGGTTCCTGCTGGCGCAGGACCTGGAACACCTCGGCACTCACCTTGTCGCTGCCGGCTTCGTCGACGGGCAGGCGTATCAGCACATCACGGGTGGTGCCGATGTGCTGCACTGCGGCGTCGAAGCCCTCGCTTTGCAGTGCGCCACGGATGCTGTCCACATTGGCCGGCTGTGCATACGTGACCTCCATGACGGTACCGCCGGTGAAGTCCACGCCCAGGTTCAGGCCGCGGATCAGGATGGCGCCCACGGCGATGATGAAGGTGACCAGCGAGATTGTCGTGGTCAACCTCCCGTAGCTCATGAACGGGATGTCATGCTTGATCTTGAAAAATTCCATGGTCCGGACTCCCGCTTAGATGGACACGTGGGTGACACGTGCCTTGCGGCCGTAGAAGAGTTGCGCCAACAGGCGTGACACCATGATGGCACTGAACATGGACGTCAGGATGCCCACGCACAGCACCACGGCGAAGCCGCGCACCGGGCCCGAGCCCAGCCAGAACAACGCGATGCCCGCGATGAGGGTGGTGATGTTCGAGTCCAGGATGGTCCCGAACGCCCGCTGGTAGCCCAGGTCGATGGCGGTGCGTGGCGACATGCCTGCACGCAGTTCCTCACGGATACGTTCGTTGATGAGCACGTTGGCGTCGATGGCCATACCGATGGTGAGCGCGATGGCCGCCATGCCGGGCAGGGTCAGGGTCGCCTGGAGCATCGACAGCACCGCAATCAGCAGCACGCCGTTGGCCGCCAGCGCCGTCACCGAGAAAACGCCGAACAGGCGGTAGTACACAAGCATGAACAGGGCAATGGCGGTGAAGCCGTAGATATTGGCGTTGATGCCACGGCTGATGTTCTCCTGACCGAGGCTGGGACCGACGGTACGCTCTTCCACGATCTGCATGGGCGCGGCGAGGGCACCGGCGCGCAGCAGCAGCGCCAGGTTGCGGGCTTCCTGCGGGCTGTCGAGACCGGTGGTCTGGAAGCGCTTGCTGAAGTGGTCACGGATCACAGCGACCGAGATGACCTCCTCGGTCTTGCGCGTGGTGCGCTGCGGCACGCCGTCCACGGTGCGCACCTCGGTCTTGGTCTCGATGAACACCACCGCCATGCGCTTGCCGATGTTGTCGCGTGTGGTGTCGCTCATGCGGCGTGCGCCCTGGCCGTCGAGCGTGACGCTGACCAGCGGCTCGCCGGTCTGTGAATCGAAACCCGAGGCGGCGTCCACCACCTGGTCGCCGGTAATGATGATGTCTTTCTTCAATACCACGGGTTCGCCGTCGCGGCTGCGGTAGAGGCGTGAGCTCGGGGGCACCCGCCCAGCGAGGGCGGCGGCTACGTCGGCCTGCTCATCCACCAGCCGGTATTCCAGGGTGGCGGTGGCGCCCAGGATGTCCTTGGCGCGAGCCGTGTCCTGCACACCCGGCAGCTGCACCACGATGCGGTTCTCGCCGGCACGCTGGATGATGGGCTCGGCCACACCCAGTTCATCCACCCGGTTGCGCAGTGTGGTGATGTTCTGCTGCACGGCGAACTGCTGTGTCTCGCGCAGCGTGGCCTCGGTGATGGTGGCGTAAATGACCGGCGTGCCGTCCTGTTCGCTGCTGGAGAAGGACAACTCGCGGTAGGTGCGACGCATGAGGTCGTCCGCTTTCTCGGCAGCATCGGCGTCGCGGAAACGGATCTGCAGGCGCTCACCCTCGATGGTGACGGTGAGATAGCGAATCTTCTCGTCACGCAGCAGGGTGCGCAGGTCGCTGACGTAGCGTTCCATCGCCTGCACGATGGCGGCCTGGGTGTCCACTTCCAGCAGAAAGTGCACGCCGCCGCGCAGGTCGAGACCCAGGTACATGGGCTCGGCGCCCAGGCTGGCGAGCCAAGAGGGTGTGGCCGGCGCCAGGTTGAGGGCGACGGTGTAATTGCTGCTCAAGGTTTCGCGGATGGCGTCGTAGGCCTGTAGCTGCACGTCGGTGGAATCGAACCGGAACAGCACGCCTTCGGGAATGCCTTCCTCCGACTTGGGGACGAAGCCCCGCTCTGCGAGCAGCGCACGTACATCCTTGCCCAAGTCGGAACCGACCTGCCCGCCGCCGCTGGCGGAGATCTGTACTGCCGGATCGTCACCGTAGAGGTTGGGCAGCGCATACAGGATGCCGGTGACCAGTGCGACGACAACGATGAGTTTCTTCCAGAGGGGGTAATTCATGACCGACCCTTCAAAAACGCGTGCCGCCGCATGGCGCGGCGGCGGCCACTGAACCTTGCGACGGCCCGTTACAGGCTCTTGATGGTGCCCTTGGGCAGGACGCTGGCGACGGACTGGCGCTGCACCTTCACCTTGACACCGTCGGCGATCTCGAGTTCCACATGGTTCTCGCTGGCCTCGGTGATGCGGCCGTACACGCCGCCCTGGGTAACCACCTCGTCACCCTTGGAAAGGGCCCCGACCATTTTCTTGTGTTCCTTCACACGCTTCTGTTGGGGACGGATGAGCAGGAAATAGAACACCACAAAAAGAATGATGAACGGCAACAGGGCCTCGAGAATGCCGGGCTGCTGTGCCTGGGGGGCGGCCTGGGCGAAGGCGTCGGAAATGAAAAAGCTCATGATGGGTCTCCGCTTGTTGATTCTTGCTCTCGGCGCGCCGCGTTCTGCACACCCGCGCCGCGGGGGCGCGTCATTATGGCATAGGCGGTACGGGTTGTCCGCGCCGCTCATAAAACCCTGCGACGAACCCGTCGAGGCGACCGGCGGCGATGGCGTCACGCAGGCCTTTCATCAGTTCCTGGTAATAGTAGAGATTGTGAATGGTGTTGAGCCGAGCGCCCAGGATCTCATTGGTGCGGTCCAGGTGACGCAGGTAGCTGCGGCTGTAGTTGCGGCAGGTATAGCAACCGCACTCCGGATCCAGCGGGCTGGTGTCGTACTGGTGCACGGCGTTGCGGATCTTCACGTTGCCGAAACGCGTAAACAAATGCCCGTTGCGCGCGTTGCGGGTGGGCAGCACGCAATCGAACATGTCCACGCCGCGGCGCGCCGCCTCCACGATGTCCTCGGGCGTGCCCACGCCCATGAGGTAGCGTGGCCGGTCCTTGGGCAGCATGGGCGTGACCGCTTCCAGGGTGGCCATCATCTCGTGCTTGGGCTCGCCCACGGACAGCCCGCCGATGGCGTAGCCGTCGAAGCCGATTTTCATGAGGCCCTCGGCCGATTCGCGGCGCAGGTGCGGGTACATGCCGCCCTGCACGATGCCGAACAGGGCATTGGGGTTGTCGCCGTGAGCGCGCTTGCTGCGCTCGGCCCAGCGCAGGGACAGCTCCATGGAAAAACGCGCCTGCTCCTCGGTGGCCGGGTACGGCGTGCACTCGTCGAAGATCATGACGATGTCCGAACCCAGCGCCCGCTGCACCGCCATGGATTCCTCCGGCCCCATGAACACCCTGGAACCGTCCACGGGCGACTGGAAGGTCACGCCCTCCTCCCTGATCTTGCGCATCTTGCCCAGGCTGAATACCTGGAAGCCGCCCGAGTCGGTGAGGATGGGACCGGACCAGTGCATGAAATCGTGCAGGTCGCCGTGGGCGCGGATCACCTCCGTGCCCGGGCGCAGCATGAGGTGGAAGGTGTTACCGAGAATGATCTCCGCGCCGATCTCGCGCAGCTCCTCCGGCGTCATGGCCTTCACCGTGCCATAGGTGCCCACCGGCATGAACGCCGGCGTCTCCACCGTGCCGCGGGGGAATACCAGCCGCCCGCGCCGGGCCTGGCCGTCAGTGGTGTGCAGTTCGAAGTTCATTTGGAAGAAGAGTTCACACGGGGGACACGGGGAGATCGAAGGTTTGCGCCTGTTGAGGAGCGCTGGGCCGCAATGCGCCTTCCATCGCGAGCAGAAGCTCGCTCCCACAGGTGCGGTGGAACTTCAGAACTCGTGGGAGCGAGCTTCCCAAGGCCGTAAATTGGGGCCATATTCATCCCGCCCCGTCTTCCCCGTGGTTAATGCTTTTCCCGCTTTTCTCCCCCGGCAGCACGAACATGGCGTCACCGTAGGAAAAGAAGCGGTAGCCCTGGGCCACGGCGTGGCGGTAGGCGGCCATGGTATTTTCGTAGCCGGCGAAGGCGCACACCAGCATGAGCAGGGTGGATTCGGGCAGGTGGAAGTTGGTGACGAGGGCATCCACCACGCGAAAGCGGTAACCCGGGTAGATGAAGATGTCGGTCTCGCCCGCATAGGGGCGCAGCTCGCCGGAACGGGCGGCACTCTCCAGGCTGCGCACCACGGTGGTACCCACCGCCACCACCCGGCCGCCGCGGGCCCTGGCCGCGGCCACCGCGGCACAGGTCGCCTCCGGTACTTCCAGGTATTCGGAATGCATGCGGTGGTCGAGCAGGTCATCGGCGCGCACCGGCTGGAAGGTACCGGCACCCACGTGCAGGGTCACGAAGGCCCGCTCCACGCCCCGGGCAGCCAGGGCCTCGAACAACGCCTGGTCGAAATGCAGGCCGGCAGTGGGCGCCGCCACGGCGCCCGGCGCGCGGGCGTATACGGTCTGGTAGCGCTCCGCGTCCTCGGTGCCGGCCTCCCGTTCGATGTAAGGCGGCAGCGGCATGCGCCCGTACCGCTGCAGCAGGTCGAGCGCCGGTTCGGCAAAACGCAGTTCGAACAGAGCGTCCTGACGGCCAAGCACTTCCACTTCGAAGGCGTCTTCCAGGCATAACCGAGTGCCGGGCTTGGGCGATTTGCTGGCGCGCACGTGCGCCAGCACCCGATGGGGGTCCAGCACCCGCTCCACCAGCACCTCCACGCGTCCGCCCGTGGCCTTGACCCCGAAAAGCCGCGCCGGGATCACCCGAGTGTCGTTGAGCACCAGCAGATCGCCCGGTTGCAGCAGCCCGACCACATCGTTGAAGCCGCGGTCCTCGAGCCGCCCGGTGGCCCCGTCCAGTACCAGCAGGCGCGACGCTCCCCGTGGCAGGGCATGCTGCGCGATGAGTTCGGGGGGCAGCGGGTAGGAAAAGTCGGTACGACGCATGGGGCGCGCATGGTAACAAAAACCCAGCGAGTCCGGCGTTGCGGAATACCGCCCTTGGCCAACAACACGGGAGAGGGCCTGCGCCGGAGGCATGAGTTGCGGCGATTCGTCCATCATCTGCCGCTAACATGCTGCGAACGACTTTTCGTGTGGCGGAACCAGCCCGCTCGACTACTCTGAATTGGTCTGCCGGAGGGATGGTTAGTCCTGGCAGGTTTATGAAAGGAGCGGGACGCCACGGATGGACACCCAGAACACCTTCAACCTTTTCCTTTGCGATCGGCTCACCGTGCAGACCCTGGCCCTGGCGGATTTTCTCGCCCGGGCCACGGGCTACGGCTGCCGGGTGGTCGACCAGCTGCCGCAAGCGGCCAACACGCCGCAAGCGATGGTGTTGGCGAATGCCGACGGGCGCGATCCCATGGACGTGCTGCGCAGGCTCAGCGCCGACGCCGAGCTCGGCGACCCGGCCAAGGTCTGCCTGCTCAACGTGACCCTGGAGACCTGCACACCGGACATCCTGAACAACCCCTTCCTGAAGGGGTTGTTCGGCAGGGAGGCGGACCACCGGCAACTGGCGCGCGGCATCGAGGCGGTGTTCGGCGGCGAACTCTGGCTGCCGCGGCGCCTCCTGGTGGCGCACATGCTGCTGACCCGTCGCTGCGGTCCCCGGCAAGGCCACCCGGCCACCCCGACCCTGACCGCCAAGGAACTGGAGATCCTCACCCGGTTGTCCTCGGGCAGCACCAACGCGCACATCGCCCGGGAACTGCGCGTCAGCGTGCACACGGTGAAGACCGACGCCTACAACCTGTTTCGCAAGCTCGGCGTGCGCAACCGCACCCAGGCCACGGCCTGGGCCAACCGCTACCTCGCAGAACAACCCGGTGCGGGTGCGAGAGCGCCGGATACGCGGCACTTGATCGACGGCCGCGCCCATCCCGTACACACCCACTAGTGAGGAGCTCACCATGGCGCCGAACCACACCGTCCTCGCCCGCCTGCTGGGTGGCCTGCTCGCCCTGTTATTGCCGCTGTCGGGGCAGCCCCACGACCACGGCGATCCCCATGCCGCACACCGGCAAATGGCGTCCGCAGCGGCGACCACCGGCTACCTGCGCAGCGAGAACCGCTACGCCACCCCGGCGGTGACCCTCACCGACAGCCGTGGCGCGCCGGTACCGTTGGCGCCACTACTCGATGCGGACGAGCCGGTGATCCTCAGTTTCATCTACACCAGCTGCACCACCATCTGCCCGGTATTGACCGCCACCCTGTCCCAGGCCCAAAGCAGACTGGCCGCCGCACCGCGCAAGCCGCGCCTGGTATCCATCTCCATCGATCCGGACTTTGACACGCCCGCACGCCTGCAGGCCTACGCCGCCACCCACCATGCCCATGGGGACGACTGGCGCTTCCTGACCGGCGACGCCGCCGCGGTCGTCGCCACGCAGCGCGCCTTCGACGTGTATCGCGGCCGCAAATCCAACCACATCCCTGTGACGCTGCTGCGGGCCTCGGCGCATTCACCCTGGGTAAGGCTCGAGGGCTTCACCAGCGCGGCTGACCTGGTGCGGGAATATGAACGGCTGCTGGCGAACTAGCGCTGCGCTGTTGCTCGCGCTGACCGCGCCGCCGAGCGGTGCGGCCGATGTGGATGCCGGACGGCGTATTTATGAACAGGGACTGCCCACCCACGCGCAAGCGGCCTTGGGCACGGTGCAGCGGGACGTGGCGTTCGACGCGGCACAACTGGTGTGCGTCAACTGCCATCGGCGCAGCGGCCTGGGTTCCACTGAAGGCGAGGTGGTGATCCCGCCGGTCACCGGCGACCTGCTGTTCCGCCCCCGCACCATCGAGCGCCGCGAACTGTGGGGTGCGCGCACGGAGGGCGAAGGCACGCGACCGGCCTACACGGCCGAGACCCTGGCGCGCGCCATCCGCTCGGGCATCGACGCGGCAGGCCGGCCGCTCGACCCGCTCATGCCGCGCTACGCCCTGGACGACGGGCAGATGGCGGCCCTGATCGCCTATCTCGGCACCCTGTCCTCCCGTGACGCCCCCGGGGTAAACGCGACGGAGATCCACTTCGCCACCATCAGCAGCGATCGCATCGCCCCCGCCTCGGAGGCCGCGCTGCTCGACGTACTGCGCGCGTTTTTCGCCAGCAAGAATGCGCAGACGCGCCGCGAAGGACGGCGTGCGGCCCACCCGCCCTGGCACAAGGACAACAAGTTTCCCGCCTGGCGCAACTGGGTGCTGCATCACTGGCGGCTCACCGGCCCGCACGAGACCTGGCCTGCGCAACTGGAGGCCCTGTACCGCAGGCAACCGGTGTTCGCCATCCTGAGTGGCAGTGTGGGCGGTTCCTGGGCGCCCGTGCACGGGTTCGCGGAGACGCACGGCCTGCCCACGCTGTTTCCCCACACCGACCTCCCTGAAGCCAACGGCTATTACACCTTCTACGCGAGTGAAGGGACGGGGCTGCGGGCACGGGCCATCGCCCGTGATCTGGAACAGCGCACGGTGCGCCGCGTGATCCAGGTCTTCGACCCACAAAGCGCTGCGCGCAGCGGTGCACCGGCGTTCCGCGCCTGCTGGCAGGGCGGTGCGGAGATCATTGATGTCGAATGGCCGCGCGATGCCGACACGCTGGCCGCACTAGTGGCGGAAGAAACGGACGATGCGGTGCTGTGGTGGCTGGATGCCGCCGCCGATCCCCGGGCGGCCGACCTGAAACCGCGGCTGCTGTATCTCGCGGGCGGTTCACCACGGCTGCCGGCGAGCGTTCCCATGGCCGCCGAACAGGTGATCGCCGTCCACCCCTACCGGCTGCCCGACACCCTCGAAGCGGGCATCGGTCCGCTGCGTAAGTGGCTCGAAGCACGCGGCGTGCAAGCCGCCGATCCGCCCCTCATGGCCGACGCCTTCCTGGCCGCCACCGCCGCCGGCGAGGCGTTGATGCACATGAACACCCACTTCTCGCGCCACTACTTCATCGAAAGGCTGGAACACGGCCTCGGCCGCAGCACCTTCTCCGGCTACTACCCGCAGCTGTCCTCGGCGCCGGGTCAACGATTTGTCAGTAAAGGCAGTTATCTCGTCGAACTGGATCGAAGTGCGATCCCCGTGCGGCATCGCTGGGTCGTTCCGTAGCGACACTGGAACATCGTCGCCCACGCATCCAAGAGCATCCAAGGAAGGAGAATCAAGGTGAAGCGCGCAAACCCCACGTGGCCGGCAAGGGCCATACGACCACTGTTGTTCCTGGCGGGCGCCGCGGTATCCGTTCAAGCCACGGCGCAGACGCCCACCCTCAACGTCAGCAAACCCGACGGCACGCCGGTCACCGGTTACCGTTGGCTGATCGAGGAAGACCGTACCCACCACATCGTGCCGGGCGAGACCTGCATGAACATGCAGCTCAACCCGGCGACGGGGAAAGTCGATCCGGGCGAGTGCCTGTCGCTGGACTTTCACCGCAGCTACATGCCCGTGGTGGCCGAGGGCTATCACGATGATGCGCTGCCGAACCTCGATCCCGGGAAACACTATTTCATCTCCATCCTGCCCTACAGCGCCGGCAGCGAGGCCGGCTCCGGGCTGAGCGGTGCGCCCATCAAGCCCGGCCAGACGGCGGTGGATGTGGTGGTCAATGACCTGCCCACGCCCACCGCGCAGATCCGCATCTTCGTCTTCAACGACAACTACCCCATCAACAATGCCCCGGACCTGCCGGAGGAGACCGGCCTGGCGGGCTTCCGCGTGCTGGTGTTCGATGCGGCGGGCCGCTTCGGCATGGCGGGCGGACAGGTGTTGCAGGATGCCTACGGCAATCCGCTCGGCACCACCTACGATGCCGGCGGCAACGTGCTGGTCATGGGCGACGGCAACGTCTACACCGGCCCCGACGGCTACGTCACGCTGCAAAACATGGCACCGGGCAAGTACGGCATCCAGATCGTGCCGCCGGCGGGCCAGGGCTGGCAGCAGACCAGCACCATCGAGGGCACCAAGACCATCGATGCCTGGGTAAAGGCCAACGAACCGCCGTACTTCATGGAGTTCGGCCCGCCCGGACCCCACGTGTTCGTCGGCTTCGTCAAGGACGCCCAGCTCGCGCCCTGGGTCGACGATGAAGGCGAACCGCTGCTCACCGGCAACGCGGTAGTGCGCGGCCGGATCATGAACATCCACAGCTCGCGCCCGCCCGAATTCACCTTTTACACGGGTGCACCGTTTCCCGATTGCTGGGTGGGTCTGAACGACCTCGCCGTGGGCGGCATCGGCAAGGGCGTCTATGCGGCGCCCTGTAGTAGCGACAGCACGTTCAGCATTCCCAATGTGGCGCCCGGCACCTACCAGCTGGCGATCTGGGACACCAATCTCGATGCCATCTTCGGTTCGTACAACTTCACCATCCCCGAAGGCGCCACCGACGTGAACCTGCTGGAAGTACCGGTGTTCAACTGGTTCGCCAAGCTGGAAAACCAGGTGTTCTACGACACCAACGGCAACGGCTTCTGGGACGCCGGCGAGCCGCCGCTGCCGGAGCAGAACATCAACATCCGCTGGCGCGACGGCACCATCTACCAGGCCATGCCCACCGACACGGCCGGGGCCTCGCCCTTCGACGAAATATTTCCGTTCTTCAGCTGGCAGATCGCCGAGGTGGATTTCGCCCGCTTCAAGGCCACCGGTGTGACCGTCGTGGTCGACGCCGGCGGCCCCGTGGATCCGAACGATCCGTGGAGCTTCGACGGCAACCTGAACCCGCTGCCCCAGCCCGACAACGGCGGTGCCAAGTGGCGGACCGAGACGGGCCCGGTGCTGACCCAGGCCTTCCAGGGCTTCCTCGGCCAGAAGAGCGTCATCCAGTGGGGCAAGCAGGCCTACGCCCCCGGCGAGAACGGCGGCATTTCGGGTGTGGTGTTCTACGCCACCACCCGTGCCGAGGACGACCCGCAGTACGCCGTGGCCGAGGAATGGGAGCCGGGTATTCCGCGTATCCAGGTGGTGTTGTACGAGGATGACGGCAACGGAAACATCAAGGACCTGAATAACGACGGCCAGGTCACCTTGGCCGATGTGGACAATTACCCGTTCGACAATTTCCCCGGCGCCGAGGACTTCGACTGGAACGGCAATGGCGACTTCGACGCCGGCGACGCCGTTCAGATCACCTACACCGACAGCTGGGACGATAACCTGCCCACCAGTTGCCAGCCGGATCTGAACGGCGAGGTGTTCATGGTGGACGGTGTCCTCCCCACCGACTGCTACGACGGCCTGCGCGTCTACAACCAGGTGCGGCCGGGCGTGTTCGACGGCGGTTACGCCTTCACGTCCTACCATCCGGGCGGCATCGCCTCGGGCAGCACCGAGGTCGAGACCATTCCGACGGGCAACTACGTCGTCGCGGTCGGTCAACACCCCGTTTACAAGGTGATCAAGGAGGAAGACAAGAACGTCGACTTCGGCGACAGCTACGCCTCACCGCTGCTGTTGCCGCCGGTCTGCGTGGGCGACGCCCACACCGTGCCGCCCGTG
>JBAYQE010000079.1:0-12051 GCA_041677345.1 Thiohalomonadaceae bacterium | reverse complement strand
GTTGGCGCGTCAGCGCCTACGTGACACAAGGCGGTGGGAAATGTCACGTAGGCGCTGACGCGCCAACTTGACCTACGCAGGCTAAAGGCGATTTCCCCGTGTCCGCCGTGGTTTAATGCCTTTTGCCTTTGGTACCGCTTGCGTTGCTTTTGTCCGCCTAGCGGGGGCCGATGAGCAGGAACTCGAGCAGGGCCTTCTGGGCGTGCAGGCGGTTTTCGGCCTGGTCCCACACCACGCTTTGCGGCCCGTCCATGACCTCGGCGCTGACCTCCTCGCCGCGATGGGCGGGCAGGCAGTGCAGGAACAGGGCGTCACTCGCGGCAGCGGCCATCACCTTGCCGTCCACCTGGTAGGCGCCAAAGGCGCGGGCACGTTCGGCATGTTCCTCTTCCTGGCCCATACTGGCCCACACGTCGGTGGTGACCAGGTGCGCCCCGCGTGCGGCCTCGACAGGATCGCGCATCAGGCGCACGTGCTCCCCGCCTTCGGCTACCACCGCCGGGCTCGGGTCATAGCCTTCGGGGGCGGCGATATTGAGTGTGAAACCGAACTGGCGCGCCGCATGGATGTAGGAATGGCACATGTTGTTGCCATCGCCGATCCACGCCACGGTCTTGCCCTTGATGTCGCCGCGATGCTCGATGAAGGTCTGCACGTCGGCCAGCAACTGGCAGGGATGGTGCAGATCGGTGAGTGCGTTGATCACCGGTACGCGCGACACCGCCGCGAAGCGCTCAACGATCTCATGGGCGTAGGTGCGGATCATGACCGCATCCACCATGCGCGAGAGCACGCGCGCCGTGTCCTCGATGGGTTCGCCGCGGCCGAGCTGGGTGTCGCGCGGCGACAGGAACAGCGCGTGCCCCCCGAACTGGGTCATGGCCACCTCGAAGCTCACGCGGGTGCGCGTGGACGACTTCTCGAAGATCATGCCGAGCGTCCTGTTCTTCAGCGGCTCGTAGATCTCGCCCCGATGTTGCATCGCCTTGAGCGCGATGGCGCGATCCAGCAGCCGGCGCAGCTCGGTCGGCGCGAGATCCATGAGCGACAGGAAATGACGCACTGCCATTTCAGGCGGCCTCTTCCGTGAGAAATGCGCGCACCAGTGCACTGACCCGGCTGACGATGTCGTCCGCCTCCGCATCGGTGAGCACGAAGGGCGGCAGCAGGCGGACGGTATTGTCGTAAGTGACGCCCAGAAGCAGTCCCTGGTCGAGCGCGCGCTTGACCAATTCTCCACACGGGCGTTCCAGCTCGATGCCCAACATCAGTCCCTTGCCGCGGATCTCGGTGACGCCTGCGACCTCGGCGAGTTCACGCTTGAGCCCGTCCAGCATGCGCGCGCCAAGCTGTGCCACGCGCGGGATCAGGTTGTCCTGCTGCATGACGTCCAGCACGGCGAGGCCGACGGCGCAGGCGAGCGGTGTACCGCCGAAGGTGGTGGCGTGATTGCCCGGCTGGAATACTTCGGCGGCCTCACCGCGTGCCAGGCACGCACCCATGGGAAAGCCGTTGCCGATACCCTTGGCCAGCATCAATACGTCGGGCGCGACGTCTTCGTGTTGGAAGCCGAACCACTGACCGGTGCGGCCCATACCCGTCTGCACTTCATCGAACATGAGCAGCCAGCCGTGTTGATCACAGATCTCGCGCAGCCCCTTCAGGTAGCCGGGTTGGGGCACGCGCACACCGCCTTCACCCTGCACGGGTTCCACCAGCACGGCGACGATGCCGTGGGCGTTGTGGGCGACGGTACGCACCGCCTCCAGATCGTCATAGGGTACGCGGATGAATCCGGTGACGAGGGGCTCGAAGCCCGCCTGCACCTTGCGGTTGCCGGTGGCGGAAAGCGTCGCCAGGGTGCGGCCGTGGAAACTGCGCTCCATGACGATGATCTGGGGGTGATCGATGCCTTTTTTGTGACCGTACAGGCGTGCCAGCTTGATGCCCGCCTCGTTGGCCTCCGCCCCGGAGTTGCAGAAGAACGCGCGATCCATGCCGGCCACCTCGGTGAGGCGTTCTGCCAGCCGGATCTGGTTGGCGATGGTGTAGACGTTGGATGTGTGCCACAGACGGCCTGCCTGCTCGCTCAGGGCGCGGACCAACGCCGGGTGGGCGTGGCCGAGGTTGCACACGGCAACGCCGGAGTAGGCATCGAGGTATTTCCTGCCCGCGTCATCCCATAGCCACGCACCTTCACCGCGTTCGAACGCGACGGGCAGCGAGGCGTAGGTGGTCATCAACGCATTCGCCATAGGTACTCCAAGTCTTTCCGACACCAGAAAAAGAAAAAGGCAGTTCCTGCGCGGAACCGCCAGTAAGCACCCGATTCTAGGATCAGACGGCCGACAGGTAAAGGCCGTAGGAGGGGGGATTGCAAGGGGCGGGAAACGTTAGGCGGGGGTCGGGGCACCCGGCGTTCCCGGGGGCGTGCCTCTCCCGCCCATCTTCGCCGGCAGGCAAGGCACCGGACCGCAGGCCCGGCACCTTGCCCGGCTCGGTGTGCGTGCGCGCCTCAGCACCGCACGCCCGGCGCCCGTCAGGCGAAGTTCTTCGCCACGAAATCCCAGTTCACCACGTTCCAGAAGTTCTCGATGAACTTGGCGCGTGCATTGCGATAGTCGATGTAATAGGCATGTTCCCACACGTCAAGCGTCAGCAGCGGCTGCTTGCCGTCGCGCAGGGGGTTGCCGGCGTTGGAGGTGTTGACGATTTCAACGCTGCCGTCGGCGTTCTTTACCAGCCAGGTCCAGCCGGAGCCGAAGTTGGTGGCAGCGGACTGGCTGAACTTCTCCTTGAACTGGGCGAAGCCGCCGAACGCCTTGTTGATGGCGTCTGCCAGGGCGCCCTGGGGTTCACCGCCGCCGTTGGGGGCCATGCAGTTCCAGAAGAAGCTGTGATTCCACACTTGGGCACCATTGTTGAAGATGCCGCCCGCCGGGGCCTTGCGGATGATCTCCTCCAGCGCGGCGTTCTCGAATTCCGTGCCCGGAATGAGGTTGTTCAGGTTGGTCACGTACGTCGCATGGTGCTTGTCGTGATGGAACTCGAGGGTCTCGGCAGACATGTGGGGCTCGAGGGCGTTCTTGGCGTACGGCAGGTCAGGCAGCACGTGCTTCATGGATTGCTCCTATTTTCCGTGTTGTTGGTTGCTTGGAATCCCGAAAGACCGGAGAACCGTGCGGGTAAGCATAGAGGCTCCGCCCGCTGTTCCTTCGGTATGGGGTAATCCAGAGCGAGCCGCGAAAGATTAAGGCTTTGGGGCCGCGGTATTCAAAGCACTTCTGTCCCATTCGGGCTATCGCCGCGGCTCGGGGGCGACGATTAGAATCCGCGGAAACAAAAATATACAAAATAACTAAACAATTTAGAAGCAATCCAAAAGGAGTAGATGATGTCGTACCCTCACCCGGGCCTCGTCGCCTTGCTGGCGGGCCTCGCCCTGAGTCCTCTTGCACATGCCACCAACGGTTATCAGCTCATCGGCGTCGGCGCCTACCAGAAAAGCCTTGCAGGCGCAGTGACCGCTAACCCCGGCAGTGCCATGACTGCCGTGGCAAACCCCGCCGGCATCGCCCGCATCGGCCGTCGTGCCGACTTTTCCATGGAGGCCTTCATGCCTGAGCGTGAAGTGGACTTCGCGCGTCTGGGTGGCGCCAGTGAGGACAGCAGCGTCGAGCTGTACGGCATTCCAGCCATCGGCTGGACCGCACCGGTGCACGACAACAGCCCCGTTTATTTTGGCGGCGGCATGTACGGTACCTCGGGGATGGGGGTGGACTATCCGGCGACGCGCATCATGGCGGCGAATCCGGGCATTCCGTCACCCAACGTGGACTGGGACGGCTACAGCGGCATCGCCTTCTGGCAGATGGCGCCTGCGCTCGGCTGGAACGTGAACGACCGCCTCACGGTGGGTGCCGCCGTGCTCATCGACTACCAGTCGGTGGCCTTCAAGCAGCGCATGATGGCCGACACCAATGCCGATGGCGTGGGTGATACGGTCATGTCCAATTTCGACCTGTCACGCAGCGCCAGTGCCTTCGGCATGGGTTTCTCGCTGGGTGCCCTCTACGACATCAGCCCGTCGGTGACGGTCGGTGCCTACTACAAGAGCGAGCAGGCCTTCGACCCGCTGGAATATAACCTGTCGCAAGGCGACATCACCGCCTTCGATGCGAACACCGGCACCTCCACACCGCTGCCTGGCGGTCGCTACGAGCTGGATCTCGACTACCCTCAGCAACTCTCCCTGGGCGTGGCGGTGCGCCCGACCGATGCCCTCACCGTATCCTTCGACCTGCGCTGGATCGAGTGGTCCGCCACCATGGGCAAGCTGGCCGTGAAGGGCCCTGCGGGTGACATTCCCATGGACCCGGGCTGGGACGATCAGACCGTCTACGCCCTGGGCGTCGCCTGGGCCGCGACCGATCGCCTGAATCTGCGCGCCGGCTACAACTTCGCCGAGGCGCCGTTTGACGAGGACGAGGTGAGCCGCAACCTGATCCTCCCCGCCATCGTGGAAGAGCACTACACCGTGGGCGCCGATTACCGCTTCAACGGCCATTGGGACCTGGGCTTCCACTACATGCTGGTGCCGGAGAAGCGCATGCGCGCGCCGTCCAATGACCCCATGCTGCCTGGCGCTGCCATTTCACTGGCCGAGCGATCCTTCGGCATGAACATCGGCTACCGCTTCTGAGCCTTACCGCTGCGGTTTCGTAGGGTATCGCGGCAGGTGAAACACACGACGATCACGGCGGGATAAAACATGAACCACGGAGAGCCACGGGGCATGCATTGCCTCCGTGTCCTCCGTGGCCCTGTGTCGTCGGTTCGGCAGGCATTTGCTCACGGGGTAGGGCCCCTGCGGCCAGGTCTTGACCAGCCATAGGCGTGGCTTTATGCCCGAAGGGTGTTCAGGCCGCGAGGGTTTTCAAGCGCCGCGCCGGGAATCGTGGGCTGTGTTCGGCCGCGCACCTGCGTATCGGCGCCGCCCTGGGCATCGCGCGCTCTGCTAACATCCCGCCATGGATCCCATCGCCCTCAGCCTGTTCGCCAGCCGCATCGAGGCGGTGTGCAACGAAATGGGGGCGGCCCTCAAGCGCGCCGCCTTCTCGCCCAACATCCGTGATCGCCTGGATTTTTCCTGTGCCGTGTTCGACGCCCATGGTGAGCTGTGTGCGCAGGCGGCACACATCCCCGTACACCTGGGCAGCATGGCCTACGCCATGGCGGGCATCGTCGGCCGCATGGACTGGCATGAGGGCGACATGGTGGTGGTCAACGACCCCTTCCTGGGCGGTACCCACCTGCCCGACATCACCGTCATTGCACCCCTGTTCGTGGCCGATCGCATCGCCGGTTTCGTGGCCAACCGCGCCCATCACGCCAACGTGGGCGGCAGCACCCCGGGCTCCATGCCTATCTCCCGCAGCCTGGACGAGGAGGGCATGGTCATCCCGCCCACCAAGCTGGTACGCCGCGGTGAGCTGGATGAGAAGGTGCTCGATGCCATCACCCGCGCCACCGGCGAATCCGGTGAACTGGCCGGCGACTTCGCCGCCCAGCTCAGCGCCAACCGCACCGGGCTGATGCGGCTGGGCGAACTGGTGCGCGCCACGGGGCTCGAAGCCTATCTGGAAGGCCTCGCGGAACTGAACGACTACGGTGAGCGCCTGGCCCGCGCTGCACTGGCACGGCTGCCCCAGGGCACGTATCACTTCCGTGATGTGTTGGACGACGATGGCCTCGGTCATCAAGACATCGCCATCGAGGCGAAGGTGACCGTGGACCAAGCCGGTGTGCATGTGGATTTCACGGGTACCGCGCCGCAGATTCCCGGCAACGTGAACTGCCCGCTGTCGGTGGCCGCTGCGGCTGTCTATTACGTGTTCCGCTGTCTCATGCCCGCCTACACGCCCGCCTGTGCCGGCAGTTTCCGGCCCATCACCCTCACCGCCCCCGAGGGTTGCCTGGTGAACGCGCGCCGCCCGGCCGCGGTAGCCGCAGGCAATGTGGAGACCAGCACCCGCATCGTGGACGTGATCTGCGGCGCGCTGGCCCAGGCGCTACCGGGGTTCATCCCGGCGGCAAGCCACGGCTCCATGAACAATGTGGCCATGGGTGCGCGCAGTGCGCAGACGTGGGACTACTACGAAACCATCGGTGGCGGCATGGGCGCCGGTGTACGCGGCGGGGGCCTGTCGGCGGTGCAGACGCACATGACCAACACCCTCAACACCCCGGTGGAGGTGCTGGAAAGCCGTTATCCCCTGCGTGTGACCCGCTATGCCATCCGGCGCGGCTCGGGCGGCCGCGGTGCGCGTTGCGGTGGTGACGGCCTGGTGCGTGAATACGAATTTCTCGCGCCCACACAGGTCACACTGCTCACGGAACGCCGCCGTCATGCGCCGTGGGGCCTGGCCGGCGGCGAGCCCGGTGCACCCGGCGAAAACCATCTGAACGGAAAACCGCTGCCTGGCAAGGCCTGCCTGAGCGTGGCGACGGGCGACCGCCTTACCATCTTCACGCCGGGCGGCGGCGGCCATGGAAAGGAGCGCGCGTGATGAAACTGCGCATGCTGCCGGCGCTGCTGACGGCGTTACTGCTCGCGGGCTGCGCCTCCGGCGTGCTCATGGGCGCCGGCGACCCCCCCGCGCGCACGGCGCAGGCGCAGGCCGACAGCCGGCTCGCGGCCGCCGTTGTCCGCACCTTGGTGGAAACCCCGGACGTACCGGCCATGGACATCCACGTGAGTGCGCAGGATGGGGTGGTGGTGCTGCGCGGGCACGTGCCGAGCCGTGCGGCCGCCAGCCGCGCCGTGACTGTGGCGCGCGGCGTGCCCGGCGTGCGCGCCGTGCGCGATATGCTCGCAACAGGGGAGTAGCCGGCATGGAGCGCAAGCGGCTCCCCGGTGCGACCTCCCTTGATCCCGCTGCGCCCGCCCGGGCCGCAGTGATGCTCAATTTTTTGCTTTCAATCGGAGATTGATGTGTGCGGTATCTGTGGTGAACTTCGTTTTGACGGCACGAGCCCCGAACTGGCGACCATAGGTCGCATGCTCACGCGCCTCGAAAGGCGCGGTCCCGATCACGAGGGCAGCTTTTCCGACGGCGCGCTGGCCTTCGGGCACCGGCGCCTGGCCATCATCGACCTGTCCGCGCGTGCCCACCAGCCCATGGTGGACATGGCATTGGGCCTCGCCCTGGTGTTCAACGGCACCATCTACAACTACCCCGAACTGCGTCAGGAACTGCGCGGCCTCGGCTTCAGCTTTTTCTCCGAAGGCGACAGCGAAGTGATCCTCAAGGCCTATGCGGCCTGGGGTGAGCAGTGCGTGGAGCGCCTGCTCGGCATGTTTGCCTTCGCCATCTGGGACATGCGCAACCAGCGCCTGTTCATGGCGCGCGATCGCATGGGCATCAAGCCGCTGTATTACGCTGAGACCGCCGCTGGCCTCCGCTTCGCGTCCAACGTACAGGCACTGCTCGCGGCCGGCGGCGTGGACACGTCCATCGACCCGGTGGCCCTGCATCACCAGTTCACCCTGCATGCCGTGGTGCCGGCCCCGCGCACCGTACTGAACGGCGTGCGCAAGCTGGAGCCCGGCACCTACATGACCGTCACCCCCGAGGGCGTGGTGGAGCATCATCGCTACTGGCAGCTCTATGCCACGCGTCCGGCGGAGCCGCGTAGCGAAGAGGAGTGGACCGAGGCCATCCACGTCGCCCTGCAGCGCGCCGTGAAGCGCCGCCTGGACATCGCTGACGTGCCGGTGGGCGTGCTGCTCTCGGGAGGGCTCGATTCCAGCCTGCTGGTGGGGCTACTGGCCGAACAGGGCGTGAAGAACATACTCACCTTTTCCGTAGGCTTTGAGGATCAGCCAGAGGAGAAGGGCAGCGAGTTCGAGTATTCCGATCTCGTGGTGGAGCGTTACGCCACCCAACACCACAAATACGCCATCCCCAACGCGCAGGTGCTGGAGCGCCTGCCCGAGGCCGTGGCACACATGTCCGAACCCATGGTGGCACAGGACGCGGTGGCGTTTTATCTGCTCGCCGAACGCGTGTCCCAGGAAGTGAAGGTGGTGCAGAGCGGCCAGGGCGCGGACGAAGTCTTCGCCGGCTATTTCTGGTACCCGCGCATGGATGCCGAGGAGGGTACCGATCTGGAGCGTTTTGCGCGCCATTACTTCGATCGGGACCACCCGGAATACCTGGAGACCGTCGTGCCCGCCTACCGCGGCGAGGACCACACCTCGCGACTGGTCGCCAGCATGCTCGCGGAACCCGGGGCCGACACCTTCATTGACAAGGTGCTGCGCATGGATGCCACCACGCTCATCGTCGACGACCCGGTCAAGCGGGTGGACAACATGACCATGGCCTGGGGCCTGGAGGCGCGTGTGCCTTTCCTCGACGACCACGAACTGGTGGAACTGGCCATGAGCATGCCGCCCGAGCTGAAGCTCGCCTCCGGTGGCAAACACGTCCTGAAAAAGATCGCCCGCGCACTGGTGCCGCACGAGGTCATCGACCGGCCCAAGGGTTACTTCCCCATGCCGGCACTGAAATACGTGCGCGGCGAGTTCCTGAACTTCATGCGCGACATCCTGGAGTCACGGGCCTGCCGCGAGCGCGGCGTCTTCAACCGCGCCTACGTGGACAAGCTTCTCGGTGCGCCGGACAAGCACTTCACGCGCCTGCAGGGCAGCAAACTCTGGCACCTGGCGCTACTGGAACTCTGGTTGCAAACCCATGTGGATAAGGTTGCGTCAACGCATAATAGTTGACTAATATACTGCGCCAAGGGCCAGCGCTTGCCGGCCACCCACATCGAAAGAGGTGATTCAATGGACGTGTTGGAGCGTATTCGCGAGCAGGTAGAGCAGAATCCGATCGTGATTTACATGAAGGGCACGCCCCAGATGCCCATGTGTGGTTATTCCGGCCGCACGGCTCAGGCGCTCGTCAACTGTGGCGTTGAATTCGCCTATGTGAATGTGCTCACTGATCGGGAAATCTTCGAAAACCTGCCGCGCTTCGCCAACTGGCCCACGTTTCCGCAGGTGTACGTCAACGGCGAACTCATCGGCGGCTGCGACATTACCGTCGAGATGTTCCAGAAGGGCGAACTCAAGCCCTTGCTGGAAGCGGCGGTCGCCAAGGTCAAGGCGGACTAGTTCGACGGCGCTCTAATTATTCCAATCCCGGGGGCCACGGAGAAAACGGGCTTTTTCTCCACGTGGCCCCCGCACCCGTAGAGTGGCCACGGGCCGCGATGGTATTCATCCGCGCAGTGCCTCCCCTGTTGGAGCGGCCACCAACCGCGATGGTGTTCGCCCGCCGCGGCGGGGTTCGCGGCCGGTGGCCGCTCCTACGGGGTGGTGATTTTCTGGTCCGGTCACTGCTGTCCGGCGGCATCCCTGGCGGGTTCTGGTTCGGCCACGCCGATGATCCCGCCCGATAGCGCATCCCAACGATTCACGATGGAACAGAACAACTCTGCCGTACGTTCCGCGTCGTAGATGGCGGAATGGGCACGTTCGTGATCCCATTCGATGCCACAGGCCGCTGCGGCGCGGGCGAGCACGGTCTGGCCGAAGGCCAGGCCCGCAAGGGTGGCGGTATCGAAGGTGGTGAATGAATGGAAGGGATTTTTCTTGTTGCCGGTGCGGTGCACCGCTGCCTTGATGAATCCCAGGTCGAAGAAAGGATTGTGGCCCACCAGAATGGCACGGGTGCAGCCGTAGCGTTTCACGCGTTCGCGCACCGGTGCGAACACCCGTTCCAGTGCTTCCCGTTCGGAAACCGCCATGCGAAATGGGTGATAGGGATCGATGCCGGTGAAATCCAGGGCCCGCGGGTCCAGGTTTGCGCCCGGAAACGGTTCCACATGACAGGCGAACGTGGCGTCGGGTACCAACTGTCCTTCGTCATTGAAGGTCACCGTGACCGCCGCGATCTCCAGGAGGGCGTCTGTCTCGGCGTTGAAACCCGCTGTTTCCACGTCCACGACCACGGGTAGAAAGCCGCGAAAACGCTGGGCAATGCTCGACTTGGGCTGTTCGGGACAAGGCATGGCCGACAAGCTTAACTGATCAGCGTGTGCTTTGCGAAACCAACTGCCCGGCAGTGCATAATAGCCACACCCTCAAGCGGATCCGGTCCATGCGTATCACCCTCACCAAACCCGACGATTTTCACTTGCATTTGCGAGACGGCGACACCCTTGGGAGTGTGCTGCCCCACACGGCGGAGCGCTTTGCCCGTGCGCTGGTGATGCCCAACCTGCGCCCACCCGTCACCACGGTGGAGCAGGCACAGGCCTATCAAAGCCGCATCCTCGCGGCGTTGCCGGAGGGCGCCGAATTCGCACCGCTGATGGCGCTGTATCTCACCGACAACACGCCACCCGAGGAGATCGTGCGTGCGCAGCAGAGCGGGGTGGTGCACGCGGTGAAGCTCTATCCCGCGGGGGCCACTACCAACTCCGATTCGGGCGTCACCGATCTGCGCAAGGTGGAGCCCACGCTACGCACCATGGCGGAGTTGCGCATGCCGCTGCTGGTGCACGGTGAGGCGACGGACCCGGCGGTGGACGTGTTCGATCGCGAACCGGTATTCATCGAGCGCGTGCTGCGCCCGCTGCTTGATCGCATTCCCGACCTGCGCGTGGTGCTGGAGCACATCACCACCCGTGAGGCAGCCGCTTTCGTGCAGCACGCGGGCATCAACGTGGCGGCGACCATTACGCCGCAACACCTGCTCATGAACCGCAATGCCCTGTTCCAGGGCGGCATCCGGCCGCACCACTACTGCCTGCCGGTGCTCAAGCGCGAGCATCACCGTGAGGCGCTCGTCGAAGTGGCCATCTCGGGCAATCCCAAGTTCTTCCTGGGCACCGACAGCGCGCCGCATGCACGGCCCACCAAGGAAGCCGCCTGCGGTTGTGCCGGCATCTATTCGGCCCATGCCGCCATCGAACTCTACGCGGAGGTCTTCGAGCAAGCCGGTGCCCTGGAACGCCTGGATGCCTTCGCCAGCCGCTTCGGCGCCGAGTTCTACGGCCTGTTTCGCAACCGCAGCACCATCACCCTGGAGAAGGTCGAGTGGGAAGTTCCCGCCAGTTATCCCATGGGCGACAGCACCGTGGTGCCGCTGCGCGCCGGCGAGCGCATGGGCTGGCGGTTGGTGGAGTGATGAAACAGTCCCCCGCAAGGGGGGATTCTCGGGTTCAGCCGACTTCCGCTCCGAACACCTTGCACACATAGGCGCGCATGGCCGCCTCCAGGGCGGTGGTGCCGCGCATGAGGATGTCGGGTTCGATGGACGCCGACCATTCGCTCGTGCCTTCCACGTCCCAGTTGAGATCGATGCGGGCCTCTTCGATGAGCGGGCCGCCCTGGGACCAGTAGCGGGTCGGCTTCCATTTGCGCGCAGGCACGTTGGGGGCGGCCACGTACACCAGTTCCGTGGCACCTTCCGGATACCAGGCGTTGATGTTGCGGGCCTTGGCCACCCAGTAGTCCAGTTGATCCAGTGTCAGGTCATCGACTTTCATGGCGCGGAGTTTATCGCCTCGCGATTTGATAACCTAGCGCGCCGTCCATTCGCGCTCCCGCATGGGCCGGAAGGAAAGAACGGTCGTGACCGTTCCCAGGGAATCCCGTCGTCCGGTCAGCGCCGGATGCGAGCGGGAGTGTGTAACCGCCTGCTGGCCAACAGGGCGACCCATGACTATTGAAGAAGCCTTGATCCTGTTGCTCATTATCGGCGCTGTCGTCGGCTGGTGGTTCAACGCATTGCGTGCCCGCGACGTCGCGCTGCGGGCGGCGCGCACCGCCTGCCAGCGTCACGACCTGCAACTACTGGACGAGACCGTGGCCGTGGTGCGCATCCGCCCCGCCCGCGACCCGGCGGGCCACATGGGCCTGCGGCGCTGGTACCGTTTCGAATTCAGCGACGACAACGAAAACCGCCGCGAAGGCCGCGTGGAAGTCCTCGGCCGGCGCGCCTACGCCACCCACCTCGACCTCGCGCCGTTCAC
>JBAYQE010000078.1:0-12214 GCA_041677345.1 Thiohalomonadaceae bacterium | reverse complement strand
GGAGATCGCCCGCCATCCCGAGTTCACCTGGAGCGAAGCGGGAAAGGCCCGCGCCGAGCCGCCGCCGGCGCCGGGCCGCCTCCCTGCCATGATCCGCCCGCAGCTGGCCACACTGGTGGAACGCCCGCCCGAGGGCTCGGCCTGGCTGCACGAGATCAAGTTCGACGGCTACCGCATCCTGTGCCGCATCGACCACGAGCGTGTCACCCTGTTCTCACGCAATGGCAAGGACTGGACCGCACGCTTCGGCGCCCTGGCGCGCGCCGTGCGCACGCTGCCGCTGCGCTCGGGCTGGTTGGACGGCGAGGTGACCGTGCTGTTGCCCGACGGTCGCACCAGCTTCGGCGCGTTGCAGCGGGCGCTCAGTGAAGGCCGCGACGGCGATCTGGTGTATTTCATTTTCGACCTGCTCCATGCCGACGGCGCGGACCTCACGCACCGGCCGCTGCGCGAGCGCAAGGCACTGCTCGCCGGTCTGCTGGAGCACCTCGGCACCGCGGTCTCGCCGCTGCGCCTTGCCGAACACCTGGAGGGCAGCGGCCGCACGGTGTTCGAGGAGGCGTGCCGCCTGGGGCTGGAAGGTCTGGTGTGCAAGCACGGCGAGCGTGGTTATGTGCCGGGTCGCAGCCGCGACTGGCTCAAGGTGAAGTGCCTGACGCGCCAGGAGTTCGTGATCGGCGGCTTCTCCGCGCCGGGCGGGTCGCGTTCCGGCTTCGGTGCGCTGCTGCTCGGCGTCTATGAAGGCGAGCGCTTCGTGTACGTGGGCCGCGTGGGCACCGGTTTCGACGAGCGGACCCTGCGTGAATTGCGCGCGCGCCTGGATGCGCTGGTCACGCCCGCCTCGCCGTTTGCCAATGCCGTGCCCAAGGCCCGCAGCGGCAAGAACGTGGTGACCTTCGTGCAGCCGGTGCTGGTGGCCGAGGTGGCCTTCGTCGAGTGGACCGCCGACGGCGTATTGCGCCAGCCGTCCTTCCAGGGCCTGCGTGAAGACAAGCCCCCGCGTGAGGTAGGGCGTGAGGCACCTGGGCCCTCCGCACCCGCAGAAAACATGCCCGCCGCACCCACCCAGCAGACACTGCGTACGCGCATCGCCGGTCTACGCCTGTCCAACCCGGAGAAGGTGCTCTATCCGGGTGTCGGACTGACCAAGCGGGACCTGGCGCTGTACTACGAAGCCATCGCCGACCACATCCTGCCCGATCTGGCGGGGCGCCCGCTCACGTTGCTGCGCTGTCCCGAGGGCGCGCACACGCCGTGTTTTTACCAGAAGCACGCCCATACCGGCGTGCCTGCGGGTGTGCGCGAGATCGTCATTCCGGAAAAGAAGGGTTCGGGCACGTACCTCGCGGTGGATGACCTCACGGGCGTCATCGCCCTGGTGCAAATGGGCGTGCTGGAGATCCACACCTGGGGCGCGCACGCGGACAATCCCGAAGCGCCGGATCGCCTGGTGTTCGACATCGACCCGGACGAGGGCATGCCCTGGGAGCGCGTCTGCGAGGCGGTACTGGAATTACGCACCCGCCTCGACGCCCTGGGACTTCCCGCCTTTCTCAAGACCACCGGGGGCAAGGGCATGCACGTGGTCGTGCCGCTGCTGCGGCGTCACGGCTGGGCCGTGGTGAAGGCCTTTGCCCACGCGCTGGCGCGCAGCGTGGTGCAGGATGCGCCCCGCGCCTACACCACCAACCCTTCCAAGGCGGCGCGCCGCGGCAAGGTGTATCTCGACTACCTGCGCAACAGTCGGGGTGCCACCGCCATCGCCAACTACTCCACACGCGCGCGGCCCGGCGCACCGGTATCGGTACCGCTCACCTGGAATGAACTGGGTACGCGCTCCGATGCCTGGCGCGTGGACAACCTCGTGCAACACCTCGCGCAGAGGCCGGGTGATCCATGGGCGGATTATCTGGCGGCCCGCGCGGTGATCACGAAGAAGATGAAAGCGATCGTGGGGCTCGCGTGATCCTGCACCGCACCTTTCGGCCCGTGCTTTTTCACGGTCTGTGCCGACGTGCCCCCGGACCCCGCTTCTAAACTTTTCGCAAGAGCCTTTCCAATCACTTACTGTGAGGAGGCAACATGGCGGGCCCAACCGAAAAACCGGTCGGCAGCGAGGCGGAGTCCCGCGCCAGGAATGTGGCCGAGCAAACCCGCGGCGAAGCCGAGCGGATCGCGCACGAGGCGACTGCGGCGGGCCGCGACATCATGGACCGGCAGCGTGCGTCCGTGGCCTCTGAACTGGATACCATCGTCAAGGCATTGAAGAAGGCTTCGGAGGCACTGCAGGATGAAAAGCAGGACGCCATCGCCGACTACACGCGACGCGCCGCCGACGGTCTGGCGCGCTTCTCCGGCGATCTGCGCGACAAGGACCTGGGTACGCTGATAAACCGCGTGAACGACTACGCGCGGCGCCAGCCGGGCGTGTTCCTGAGCGGTGCGCTGGCCGCAGGCTTCATGCTGTCACGGTTCCTCAAGAGCGGCACGGGTAGTGTGTCGTCGACCTACGTGGGCGGACACCCGGGGGAATATCCGCAGGCCACCTCGCCGCACATCACCGCTGACGTGGAAGAGTCGTCCCTGGTCCACTCCAGCGAACCCGCCGGTACAACCACGAGCGAGCGCGTGTCATGAACCAGCATCCACGTGAACCGGGTGAAACCAGCTTCCCCGACATCGACGAAGTGGACGACGAGTGGAAGGACCCGGACGACCCGGACCTGTTCCTGCGTGAGGCGACCTGCGACGACGAGCCGTCGGAAACCGAGGTTGCCGGGCAGAAGCAACAAGATATCGGAGCATCACCATGAAAAACAGCGACAAACCCATCACTGGATTGCTGTCCGATCTGGCGCGTGAAACCAGCGATCTGGTACAGACCGAGGTCCGCCTTGCCAAGGCGGAGATATCCGAGAAGATCAACCAGATCAACAGCGGGATCGTGTCGCTCATCACCGGCGGCGTGGTGGCTTTCGTAGGCTTGCTGTTCCTGTTGCAGGCCGTGACCATCGTGCTGGCGCAACTGCTCGAACCCATCACCCAGCAGCCGTGGGTGGCGCCGCTCATCGTCGGCGTCATCGTGGCCATCATCGGTGCGGTGCTGCTGCAAAAGGGACGGCGCAACTTGAAGGCCGAGGCGCTGGTGCCGAAGCGCAGTGCCGAGTCCCTGCGCCATGATCGCGAGCTGCTGAGGGAGCAATACAAATGAACGGCGAAATGCATACCTCCCCCCAGATCGGTGCGGAGCCTCCACGCCCGCGGCACATGGATGGTGACGCCACACCTGAAGAACTGCAGATGAATCTGGACCGTACGCGTGCCGACCTGTACGACACGCTGCAGGCCCTCGAGCAGCGCTTCTCGCCCGGGCAGATCCTGGACCAGACCCTGCGTTATCTGAGCGGTGGACCGAAAGAATACGCCCACAACCTGTCAGTGCAGGTGCGGGACAACCCGCTGCCGGTGGCACTCATCGGTATCGGTATCGCCTGGCTCATGGCGGCCCCGCACATGGGACGCAAGGCCGATGTGGAATACACCTCCGAAGGTCTGCCGGAAGAAAGCTACGGCGAGCGTGCGAAAGGCGCCATGCACGGCATGAGCGAGCGGGTATCGGAGAAACAGGCGGACGTGCGCGCACGCATGGGGCGGCGCGTGTCGGAGGCCAAGGGACGCTTTGCCCGTATGTCCGATAATCTACGTCACCGCCGCGAGGCCGCTGGCGAGCACGGCGGTGAAATGGCCGAGCATCTTCGCGAGCGCGGCATGCAGGCACGCGACAGCTTCAGCACCCTGATGCACGACCAACCGGTAGTGGTCGGGGCGCTGGCAATGGCCTTGGGCGCACTCCTCGGCGCAGGGCTCCCGGTGTCGCGGCGCGAGCGCGAGACCATGGGCCCCATGAGCGGGGACGTGATACAGCGCGGTGAGGAGATGGTGCACAAGGCCAAGGACATGGGCGGTGCCGAGATGGAGCACATGCGTGAAAGCATGAAGGAAGGCGTCGGCAGAGCCAGTGAAGACGTAAGTCCGACCACACATTGAGTACGGGTGTGGCGGGCTTGCTGCACATTGTCGGTTCAAGTTCCCGCCGCAGGATGGCGGCGGGCAGGAGTGGCAAGGGCACGGTTCGCCGCGCCCTGTCACGGCGTCCGAGGTGCGCCGCGAACGCTACACAGCGGTGGTCCCACTCCACCGCGGTGGTGAACGCGCACACGGCATCCTGTGACGTGTCGGGCGGCACCGGTCTCCAAACCCGGACCGTTCGAGGCATGACGCGCGCTACGGCGAACGACGTGCCCCTTCTACGCGACCTCTCCGGAGGGAAGCGAGGGAATGGCTGCAGGTCCCGTGAGTCTCCGTACACCGCTCTCGCGGTCGCGCGCGCCCCGGTACGCCTTACGCAAGAGCGGATGCGAACGGCTTACGAAAGGCTGCGATCGAGCTCTGCGAGGCGTTCCGGCGTACCCACGTCGGTCCAGGCACCGGTCCACAGCTCGCCGGTGACCCGCCCCTGTGCCATGGCAAGGCGCAGCAGGGGTGCCAGTGGAAAACTGCCGGGCGGGCAGTTCAGGAACAGCTCCGGCCGGAAGATACCGAGGCCGGCATAAGTCAGACGCGGCTCGCCCTCGGCACGCACCTGCCCGTCGGTGGCAAGCACGAAATCACCCGCCGCGTGCTGAGGCGGATTGGGGACGAGGACCAGGTGGGCGAGGCCCGCGGGCGTGCGACGCAGGCGCTCGAAGGGGTAGTCGGTCCACACGTCCCCGTTCACCACCACAAACGGCCCGGGACCGAGCAGGGGCAGGGCGTGACAAATACCGCCACCGGTCTCCAGTGCCCTGCCTTCAGCCGAGTAGCGGATGCGTGCGCCATAACGGCTGCCATCACCGAGCGTTTCCTCGATGACCTGGCCGAGATGCGCATGGTTGATCACCACATCCAGGAAGCCCGCGGCCACCAGGGCGTCCAGGTGATATTCGATGAGCCGCTTGCCACCGACCTTCAGCAACGGTTTGGGGGTGTGGTCAGTGAGCGGCCGCATGCGTTCCCCACGGCCGGCGGCGAGAATGAGTGCCTTCATGTTGTTTTTTCGTTTCAAAGCGGACGGCAAGGGCGTACTTTACCCCCTTTTCCGCCGGGCCGGGGTGCCGGGCGGGGTTAAGTTGATTACAATGCTCAACTACTTTCCACGATGTCCCTGGCAGGAGACCCCATGAAGATCACCGACTCCGAAATGGAACTGAGCAGCGGCATAGCTGCTTTTGAAGGCAAGCATTTCGCCACCGCCATGCAGTTGCTCACGCCGCTGGCGGAGGCCGGTGAACCCGAGGCCCAATACCGCGTGGCCATCATTCAGCAAAACGGACTCATCGGTGCCTCGGCTCCGGAAGAGGCCGTGAAATGGATGCGTGCCGCGGCCGAGCAGGGCCATGCACTCGCCCAGCACGGACTCGGCTTCATGTACCTGGAAGGCGAAGGTGTGGAGAAGGACGAGGCCCAGGCCGCCCTTTGGTTCCGCCGTGCCGCCGACCAGGGCCTTGCCGGCTCGCTCACCACGTTGGCCATGCTCTACCAGGAAGGCCGCGGCGTGGCCAAGGACGAGGACGAGGCCAAACGCCTGTTCAAGCAGGCCGGATTCGATTTCTGACGCGCCCATCGAACCCGCCACGGCCTGTTCCCCTGCCGCGAAAAGGGATGACCGCCGCGGTCTCCCCAAAAACCATTCGCGCCCGGTGCACCCTTCTTCTGTAGGAGCGGCCACCGGCCGCGAAAAAGGGATGACCGCCGCGGTTTCCCCCGAGCAGTTCAGCAGTTCGGCGCGCGCCACTCAGAGCGGCGGCTTGGCGATGTTGCGGCCGTAGAAGATCTCCAGCATCTCGTGTTGCAGGCGCTGGCGAATGGTCTTCTCTTCGCCGTCACTGAGGTCCTTGGACTTGACGCCGAACAGGTAATTGTCCAGGTCGAAGTCTTTCAGCATCATCTTCGTGTGAAAGATGTTTTCCTGGTAAACATTCACATCGATCATCTGGTACCGCTCCTTGGTATCCTTGGAGAGGTAGTTCTCGATGGAGTTGATCTTGTGATCGATGAACAACTTGGTGCCACGGAAATCACGGGTAAAGCCGCGCACGCGGTAATCCATGGTGACAATGTCGGATTCCAGGCTGTGAATCAGGTAATTCAAGGCCTTGAGTGGTGAAATCCGCCCACAGGTGGACACGTCGATATCCGCACGGAAGGTACTGATCCCGTTATGCGGGTGGCTTTCCGGGTACGTGTGCACCGTCAGGTGGCTCTTGTCCAGGTGGGCCACCACGGCCTCGGGCAGCGGACCGGGTTCCTCGGTATTGGAAAGCTCCTGTGAGACCACCGGCTCCTCGGAGATGAGCATGGTGACGCTCGCCCCCTGAGGGTCGTAATCCTGGCGCGCCACGTTGAGGATGTTCGCACCGATGATATTCGCTACGTCCGTGAGGATCCGGGTCAGGCGCTCGGCGTTGTACTCCTCGTCGATGTACTCGATGTACTGGCGGCGCTGTCCCTCGGTCTGCGTGTAGCAGATGTCATAGATGTTGAAGCTCAGCGTCTTGGTGAGGTTGTTGAACCCATGCAGCTTCAGTGTGCTCAACGTAGGACGTCTCCCCAGGCTCTCCGGATTGCCGGACGTAAAAAAAGCAAAGCGCCCGGTATCGGGACGACCGACCGGACGCACTCTCCGTGGTGGGAACAGCCCCTTCGCGCCGCCCCACCGGCCCGGAACCTGCGTTGGAGTACCCGCCGCCGTTTCCAGGGGGGGGTATTATCCACACCGAGGGGCGGGTGGTAAATCATCCAACTACCTATCCGTTCCCCCGGGGCCATGCTCCGGACTAGGCCTCGACGATCTCGTAGTCGTGGCTGATCTGGGCCACTTTGCCCAACATGATGGAGGCGGAACAGTACTTGTCCGCCGAGAGCTCCACCGCCCTTTTAACATGTGCCTCGCTCAGCCCCTTGCCCTTGACGACGAAGTGCACATGGATGTGCGTGAACACCTTGGGGTCGCTGGAGGCGCGCTCGGCGGTAAGTTCGGCCACGCAGTCGGTGATGGGCTGACGACCCTTCCTCAAGATGTGAACTACGTCAAAGGATGTGCACCCCCCCATGCCGAGCAATAGCATTTCCATGGGACGGACACCCAGATTTCTGCCACCATGCTCGGCCGGCCCGTCCATGACCACGGCATGCCCGGTGCCTGATTCGCCGAGGAAAGTAGCCCCCTCCACCCATTTGATTCTTGCTTTCATAACTGCTCCCGTGACCTGAATCTCAGTGTTACCGGTGATTCTCGTCTGGTGGCGGGTATTGATAGACTTTCCGCCGGTAATATACGTTGGGTAAAAAATGATGCTCACAGGACCCACGATGGCGCAACGCATAGTAGTCAGAGAAACAGGCACCGGGAATCCGACCATCGATCGGTTTCTCGGCCACTGCCACCGTCGCAGATATCCGTCCAAGACGAATATCATCTACGCGGGCGATAAGCCGGAGACGCTTTATTACATCGTCAAAGGCTCCGTATCCGTGCTCATTGAAGAAGAGCAGGGACGCGAAATGGTGCTCGCGTATTTGAACGCGGGCGATTTCTTCGGCGAAATGGGCCTGTTCAGTGATACGACCCGTAGTGCCTGGGTCCGTACCCGCAGCGAATGCGAGCTCGCTGAGATCAGCTATACCCATTTCCGCCAGCTTGCCCAGGAGGACCCGGAAATCCTGTTCCAGCTCGCCGGCCAGATGGCGGCGCGGCTGCGCAACACGAGCCGCAAGGTCTCCGACCTGGCCTTCCTGGACGTGACCGGCCGTATCGCCGCCACCCTGCTGGAGCTCTCCAAGCAGCCGGATGCCATGACCCATCCGGACGGCATGCAGATCCGCATCACCCGCCAGGAACTCGGCCGCATCGTGGGTTGCTCCCGCGAAATGGCCGGCCGGGTGCTGAAGAACCTGGAAGAGCAGGACCTCATCTCCGTCAGCGGCAAGACCATCGTGGTCTTCGGCACCCGCTGAAGAGCGAAGGCCCGGCTGAAAGGCAAAGGCCCAACGCAAAGACGCAAAGAACGCGAAGGAACCTCTTCGAATTCTTTGCGTCCTTTGCGCCCTTTGCGGTTGATATCTTTTCCGCCGCCGCCACTCCGAGGGTTCAAACGCCGAACAGCTCCCGCAGGCGTTCGCCGGGCTCTGGTGCGCGCATGAAGGCCTCGCCCACCAGGAAGGCGTGAACGCCGTGGCCGCGCATCAGGGCCACGTCCTCTGCCGCCAGAATGCCGCTCTCGGTGACCACCGTACGGTCGGCCGGGATGACCGGCAACAGCTCCAGGGTGGTCGCCAGCGCTACCTCGAAGGTGCGCAGGTTGCGATTGTTGATGCCCACCAGCGGTAGGCCGAGCGGCAACGCCCGCGCCAGCTCCTCCCCGTCGTGCACTTCGACCAGCACATCCAGGCCGAATTCCCGGGCCGTCTGGGTCAATTCCTTCATTTGCGCATCACTGAGCGCTGCGGCAATGAGCAGGATGCAATCGGCGCCGATGGCGCGCGCCTCTACCACCTGGTAGGGCTCGATGACGAAATCCTTGCGCAAGACCGGCAGTGAACACGCCGCGCGGGCCTGTTGCAGGTAGGCGTCTGCCCCCTGAAAGAAATCCACATCGGTCAGCACCGACAGGCAGGTCGCGCCGCCGGCTTCATAGGAGCGGGCGATGGCGGCCGGGTCGAAATCGGGCCGGATCACGCCCTTGCTGGGCGAGGCCTTCTTCACCTCGGCGATCACGGCCGGCCGGCCCGCGGCCACCCGCTTGCGGATGGCGTCGGCGAAGCCGCGCGGCGCGTCGGCCGCCCTGGCGCGCTCGCGCAGCTCCGCCATCGGAACCCGCGCCGCGCGCTCGGCCACTTCCTCGGCCTTGCGGCGCAGGATCTTCTTCAATACGTCAGGGGTGTCGTTCATGGGCTACCTGTAAAACAGTGCGGGGAAACGGGGAAAAACGCGGAGGGCGCGGAGTACGCGGAGGAAAGGCATTTCCATTTTCACGTTTGCCCTCTCCTGGCACGGTGGCGCTCACGAACAGCCTCGCAGAATGTGGAAAGCGCAGAGAAAACGAATTCCATTCTCCGCGTCCTCCGCGCCTCCGCGCCTCCGCGTCCTCCGCGTTGACCCATCCGGGTCCTGCGTGACCCGTCCCGCGTCCTCTGCGTTCAAAAGCTGTTGGTCAGCGCCACAAGGGCATCGAGGCGGCGGCGGGCTTCGCCGCTGGCGATGACCTCGCCGGCACGTTTTATGCCCGCGCTCAGGGAGGGCGCGAGGCCGGCGGCGTAGATGGCGGCACCGGCATTCAGCACCACGATGTCGCGTGCCGGGCCGGGCTGGTTGTCCAGCACCGCCTTGACGATGGCCAGCGATTGCCCGGCGTCCTCTACCACAAGGGCATCCACGGCGCAGCGCTCCATGCCGAATTGCTCGGGGCTGATCACCGCGACACTCACCTCGCCGTTGCGCAACTCAGCGACGCGGGTAGGCGCGCCGATGCTGATCTCGTCCAGGCCGTCTTCGGAATGCACCACCAGCACGTGACGGCTGCCCAGTAGATTGAACACCTGTGCCACCGGCTCGACCCAGTGGGTGCTGAACACGCCGATGACCTGGTTGGGCGCACGCGCGGGGTTGGTGAGCGGGCCCAGCAGATTGAAGATGGTGCGCACGCCCATTTCGCGGCGCGGACCCACCGCATGTTTCATGGCCTCATGGTGGCGCGGGGCGAACATGAAGCCGACGCCCACCTCATCCACGCAGCGCACCACCTGGTCGGCGGTGAGGTCCAGTTTCACGCCCGCGGCCTCCAGCACGTCGGCGCTGCCGGACTTGCCCGAGACGGCACGGTTGCCGTGCTTGGCCACGCGGCCACCCGCGGCGGCGGCCACGAAGGCGACGGTGGTGGAGATGTTGAAGGTGCCGGCACCGTCACCGCCCGTGCCACAGGTGTCGATGAGGTGCTCTCCGGTGATCGAGACAGGTGTGGCCAACTCGCGCATCACCTCGGCGGCAGCGGCGATCTCTTCCACGGTCTCACCCTTCATGCGCAGGCCGATGAGAAAACCACCGATCTGGGCGGGAGTGGCCTCGCCGGTCATGATCAGGCGCATCACCGCACGCATCTGGTCGCTGGTGAGGTCACGCCGTTCGGTCACGGCGCGGATGGCTGATTGCATGTCCATGGGAGTGGTCCGCCTGTGAAAGATAAGGATTTTCTCCGCCCGTTCGCACGGGGGTCAAGTTTTCGCCTGCGTGGCCCGCAGCCAGCCCAGCCACAGCAGCAACGAGGCGGCATGCAGCGCCATCATGGCCGTGGCCATGCCGGGCACGGCATGGGCAACCAGGGGAACCAGTGCACCGGCGACGATCGCGTTGGACGCCGTGTGCATGAAACCCTGCGCCGCCGACGCCAAACCGCGGTTCTGCGGGAAATACTCCAGTGCCAGCAGGCTCAGGCTGGGTGCGGCCAGCGCATTGCCGAAGGCGTAAAGCGTAATCGGCGCCACCACCAGTGCAGCGTGGCCGGGAAAGCCGTAGGCCTGGGTGAGATTGAAGGCCACCGCCAGGGCCATGCTCCCGTAGCCGATGGCCACGGCGCGCAGCATGTCCACGCGCCCCGCCAACCGGCCCGAGGTGTACGCGCCCAACATGATGCCCGCGACCAGCGGCACGAAAAGGGCCGCGAAATCGTCGGCATCCAGCCCCAGATGCTCGTAGATCAGCACGGGTGCACCGGCAACATACAGGAACATGCCACCGAAGTTCAGGGCAACCATGCACACCAGCGCCATGAAACCGCCCGTGCCCAGCGCACGACCGTAGGCACGCCCCACCACCACCGGATGAATGGATTGGCGATGCTCGCGCGGCAAGGTCTCGGGCAGGCGGCGGTAGACCAGCAGCCACAGCGCGCCGCCCACCAGCGCCAGGAACAGGAACACCGAACGCCAACCCAAGGCATCATGCAGATAGCCGCCGATCACCGGCGCCGCCGCGGGCGCCAGGGCGAACATGAGCATCATGTTGGACATCACCTTCTGCGCCCGCGCCCCCGCGAACACGTCCCGCACCACGGCGCGCCCCACGACGATACCGGCACTGGCCGTGAGCCCCTGGGTGATACGAAAGGCAATCAGCTCGCCGATGCTGTCGGACAGGGCACAGCCCACGGAAGCCACGCAATAAAGCCCGACCGCCCAAAGACTGACGATGCGCCGGCCGAAGGCATCGGAAAGCGGCCCGTAGACCAGGGTCATCACCGCAAAGCTGACGAGATACAGCGACATGGTCTGCTGCATCTGCACGTGCGTGGCGCCGAACTCCCGGGCGATGTCCGGGAACGATGGCAGATAGGTGTCGATGCTGAACGGCGCCAGCATGGACATGAACGCCACCAGCACAGCGATGCGTCGGGCGTCGGCGGAGCTAGTCATCGGCAAAAGACCCGACGCAAAGGTGCAAAGGGCGCAAAGAACGCAAAGGAATAATCAACGACAATCCTTTGCGACCTTTGCGTTCCTGGTGTCTTTGCGTTCGATGCTCTTCACGATCGCACGCCGCCGCTGAGCTTGAGGAAGTTGGCGAGCAGGTCGTGGCCGTGCTGGGTGAGGATGGATTCGGGGTGGAACTGCACGCCTTCGATGTTGAAGGTCTTGTGGCGCACGCCCATGATCTCGTCCACGCCGCCGTCCGCGTCCTGCGTCCACGCGGTCACTTCGAGCACCTCCGGGCAGCTCGCCTTGTCGATCACCAGCGAGTGATAGCGCGTGGCCTCGAAGGGATTGGCCAGCCCGGCGAACACGCCCACATCCTTGTGATACACGGGCGAGGTCTTGCCATGCATGGTCTCACGCGCGTGCGCGATCCTCCCGCCGAAGGCCTGGCCGATGGACTGATGCCCCAGGCAAACACCCAGGATAGGCAGCTTGCCGGCAAAATGCTTTATCGCTGCCACCGACACCCCCGCCTCATTGGGCGTGCACGGCCCCGGCGAAATCATCAGCTGATCGGGCGCCAGGCGCTCAATCTCCTCGACCGTGATCCGATCGTTACGGTGCACCTGCACATCGGCACCCAGCTCACCCAGATACTGCACCAGGTTGTAGGTAAACGAATCGTAGTTGTCGATCATCAGCAGCATGG
>JBAYQE010000077.1:0-12850 GCA_041677345.1 Thiohalomonadaceae bacterium | reverse complement strand
GCCTGCACCAGCGTCACGCCGAGAGATGACTCGCACTCGCGCGGCCGGTGGTCACCGACCTCGACCACCACTTCACGCCGGGCGAGCGCACTGATGCGGGCATCGAACTCTCCGCCTTCGCCGTTGAACAGGACGAGTGGAGCGCCTGCACGCAGGCGTAGCACGCGCGCCACATGGTTGGCGGCTTCGTCGGTGAGCGTGGCGCAGCCGCCGGCGTGCAGGGGTTGTGCGCAGTAGATGCGCGGTACTCGCATCGTGTTTACTGCCCGGATCGGAGGGCGTCCCACAGCGCGCGTGTGGGCCCGGCCTGGTTCATGGTGTAGAAGTGCAGGCCGGGAGCGCCGGCCGCGAGCAGGCGCGCACACAGGTCGGCAACCACCTCGTGGCCGAAGCTACGGATGGACTCCAGATCGTCCCCGTAGGCCTCGAGCCGCAAGCGTAGCCAGCGCGGGATTTCCGCACCGCAGGCATCGGAGAAACGTGCCAGTTGCTTGTAGTTGGTGATGGGCATGATGCCCGGCACGATGGGTATGTCGATGCCCAGGCGTTCGCAATCGTCCACGAAGCGGGTGTAGGCATCGAAGCTGTAGAAATACTGCGTGATGGCGGCATTGGCGCCGGCCTTCACCTTGCGCTGGAAGTTTGCCAGATCCTTTTCGCTGCTGGGCGCCTGGGGATGGAATTCCGGGTAGGCCGCCACCTCGATATGGAAATGGTCGCCGGTCTCCTCGCGGATGAATGCCACCAGCTCGTTGGCATAGTGGAACTCACCGGCCTCGCGCATGCCGGAGGGCATGTCGCCGCGCAGGGCGACGATGCGCTTGACGCCGAGGGCCACATAGCCTTGCAAGATCTCGCGCAGGCTGTCGCGGCTCGAACCGATGCAGGACAGGTGTGGTGCACATTCGAGGCCTGCCGCAAGGATATCCTTGACGGTCTGACAGGTGCCTTGCTGGGTGCTGCCGCCGGCGCCGTAGGTCACCGACACATAGCGCGGCCCCAGCTCACCCAGCTCCGCACAGGTGGCGCGCAGCTTGGTGCGGCCTTCCTCGGTCTTGGGCGGGAAGAACTCGAAACTGAAGGCGGGTGGGTACTTCTTCTGCGATTCCATGTCTTTTCCTCGGAACAGAAGAAAAAGATTTCAACGCCAAGACGCGAAGGGCGCAAAGGACGCAAAGACCCCGAGAGTGTCTTCCTTTGCGTCCTTCGCGTGCTCTGCGCCTTGGCGTTGGGCCGTTTGCCGTTTCTGCCGCTTAGTAGCGGTAGTGGTCGGGCTTGTAGGGGCCGTCCACCGGGACGCCGATGTATTCCGCCTGCTCGGGCGTGAGGCGGGTGAGTTGGGCGCCGATCTTGCCCAGGTGCAGGCGTGCGACCTTTTCGTCCAGCAGCTTGGGAAGGACGTATACCTTGCGCTCGTACTTGGCGGCGTTGTTGAAGATCTCCATTTGCGCGATCACCTGGTTGGTGAAGGACGCGGACATGACGAAGCTGGGGTGGCCGGTGGCGCAGCCCAGGTTCACCAGGCGGCCCTTGGCGAGCACGATGATCTTCTTGCCGTCGGGTTTGTCCCCGGTAGGGGGGAAGATGACGTGGTCCACCTGCGGCTTGATCTCTTCCCACTGGTACTTCTCGAGGGAGGCGATTTCGATCTCGGAATCGAAGTGGCCGATGTTGCAGACGATGGCCTCGTCCTTCATCGCCGCCATGTGGTCGTGGTTGATCACGTTCACGTTGCCGGTGGTGGTGACGAAGATGTCGCCCAGTTTGCAGGCCTCGTCCATGGTGGCCACGCGATAGCCCTCCATCGCCGCCTGCAGGGCGCAGATGGGGTCGATCTCGGTGACCCACACGGTGGCACCCATGCCGCGGAAGGCCTGTGCGCAGCCCTTGCCCACGTCGCCATAGCCGAGCACCACGCAGATCTTGCCGGCGATCATCACGTCGGTGGCACGCTTGATGCCGTCGATGAGGGACTCGCGACAGCCGTAGAGGTTGTCGAACTTGCTCTTGGTGACCGAGTCGTTGACGTTCATGGCGGGGAACAGCAGCTCGCCGCGCTTCTGCATGTCGTACAGGCGGTGCACGCCGGTGGTGGTCTCCTCGGTGACGCCGCGGATGCCCTGGGCCATGCGCGTCCACTTGCCGGGATTGTTCTTCAGGCTCGCGCGCAGCAGGTTGAGGAACACCTTCCACTCGGGGTTGGCGCCCGCGGCCGCCTCGGGGACCGTGCCGGCGGCCTCGAATTCCACGCCCTTGTGCACCAGCATGGTGGCGTCGCCGCCGTCGTCCAGGATCATGTTGGGACCGTCGTGACCGGCCCAGGTCATGGCCTGCGCGGTGCACCACCAGTAGTCCTCGAGGGTTTCACCCTTCCAGGCGAACACCGGGATGCCGGCGGCGGCGATGGCGGCGGCGGCGTGGTCCTGGGTCGAGAAGATGTTGCAGGAGGCCCAGCGTACCTGCGCGCCCAGCTCGACCAGGGTCTCGATGAGCACCGCGGTCTGGATGGTCATGTGCAGAGAACCGGAGATGCGCGCACCCTTGAGAGGCTTCTGCGCACCGTACTCGGTGCGCAGGGCCATCAGGCCTGGCATTTCCTTCTCGGCGATCTGGATCTCCTTGCGGCCCCACTCGGCCAGGGCGATGTCGGCCACCTTGTAATCGGTGAAGTCGGCTACGTCGTTCATTCTCGTTCTCCGAAAAAGAATGAGCGCCGTTGTACTGAAGCCGCTGTGCCCTGAGCCTGACGGGTCTCTAACCCCGCTGCAGCGCTCCTCAGGGATGCGGAGGATTGAAGAAGAAAAGCATAACCACGGGGGACACGGGGAACACGGGGTTTATGAAGATTTCCTGGGGAGCTGCGCGACCGTCGCGATCGTTCCAGGCCCCCGAAGGCACAAGGGCAGTACCCTTTTATGTCTTCCCCGTGTTCCCCGTGTCCCCCGTGGTTAAAGCTTTTTCCTTAAAGACCGGCTGCGGCGCGCAGGGCCTCGGCCTTGTCGGTGCGTTCCCAGGTGAAGTCCGCTTCCTCGCGGCCGAAGTGGCCGTAGGCGGCGGTGGCACGGTAGATGGGGCGCAGCAAGTCCAGCATGTGGATGATGCCGCGCGGGCGCAGTTCGAAGACCTCGCGCACCAGTTCCACCATGCGCGCTTCGGCAATCTTGCCGGTGCCGAAGGTCTCGATGGAGATGGAGGTGGGCTCAGCCACGCCGATGGCATAGGAGACCTGGATCTCGCAGCGATCGGCGAGGCCGGCGGCCACGATGTTCTTGGCCACATAGCGGCCGGCGTAGGCGGCCGAACGGTCCACCTTCGAGGGATCCTTGCCGGAAAAGGCACCACCGCCGTGGCGGGCCATGCCGCCATAGGTGTCGACGATGATCTTGCGGCCGGTCAGGCCACAGTCGCCCATGGGACCGCCGATGACGAAACGGCCGGTGGGATTGATGTAGAAGCGCGTGTCCTTGCGGATCCACTCATGTGGCAGCACGGGCAGGATGACCTCGTCCATGATGGCCTCGTGTACCACCTTTTCGGTCACCTCAGGGGCGTGCTGGGTGGAGAGCACCACGGCGTCGATGCCCACGGGCACGCCGTCCTCGTAGATGAAGGTTACCTGGCTCTTGGCGTCGGGGCGCAGCCATGACAGGGTGCCGTTCTTGCGCACCTCGGCCTGGCGCTGTACCAGGCGGTGGGCGTAGGTGATGGGGGCGGGCATGAGCACGTCGGTCTCGCGGGTGGCGTAGCCGAACATGAGGCCCTGATCGCCGGCACCCATCTGCAGCTCATCCTCGCGGTCCACCCCTTGGGCGATGTCCGGGGACTGCTTGCCGACGGCGTTCAGCACCGCGCAGGATTCCCAGTCGAAGCCCATGTGCGAGCTGTTGTAGCCGATGTCCTTCACCACCTCGCGGGCGACGCGCTCGTAATCCACGACCGCGGCTGTAGTGATTTCACCCGCGACCAGCACCATGCCGGTCTTCACCAGGGTCTCGCAGGCCACACGGGCACGCGGGTCCTGGCTCAGGATGGCGTCGAGGATCGCGTCGGAGATCTGGTCGGCGATCTTGTCCGGATGGCCTTCGGACACCGACTCAGAGGTGAAAAGGTGCTGTTTGGACATGCGCATTCCCCGCAATTCTGTGCCCGAAGGGCAGAACAAGGCCTGATCAAAGAGAAGCGCGGAAATATAGCATTCCACCCCGGGCGGTGAAATAGAAAAACCGCCCGAAACATGCCTGGCCGGTCAGTAACCCCACATCCCTTCGAGCAGGCGGGCGTAGCCCGCGTAGTGCCGCGGCGTGGCGGGCTCGAAACGGGGAATGTTCAGGGCTGCCAGCGCGGCGCGGCCCTCCGGATGCCGGTGCGCATCGACCAATGCGTCACGGATGGCGTTGCGCACCTCGTCGCTCACCTCGGGGGCGGCAGTAATGCCGGGTGCAGGCGCCTGCTCGGTGGTGGCCACCGTGGTGACCCCTTCGAAGCGCCCGACCACGGCTGAGGGGATCAGCGCACCCACGGACTGGCCTGCGGCGACCCGCTGCATGGCCTCTTCGAGGTTGTTGACCTCGGTGAGTACCGGCTGGCGCAGCGGGTTGGGGAAGAACTGGTTCAGGTGTACTGCACCCAGCGAGGGTGCCGGCATGGTGGCCACGGACTTGCCCACCAGATCGGCCGGCTCGATGGCCAACTGGTTCTCGTCAGCCACCAGGGTGTAGCTGATGAGTTCGGGCATGCGGGCCACCAGCTTGTACCCCATCTTCGAAACCCGGTAGTCCACCATGTGCGGGCCCTCCAGGATGAGGTGGTAGATGTTGCGTTTGGAGAGCTGCCAATGCACCAGGAAGTTGCTGGTGGTGGCGAGCTTCACATGGTGGCCGGTGGTTTTTTTCAGGTAATCGGCCAGCGGCTGATAGATGCGGAAGGTATCCTCGGCCGGCAAAATCGGGTGTACTGCGAGTGTCAGTTCGTCGGCAGATACCGGCTTGTTGACTAGCATGATGCAGAGGCCGGCGACCACGCACAGCCTCCGTGCAAGGAATTGCCTGAACATACGACCCCCTGTTGACAGCACATCCTTGCGCCTCTGGCGGCAAAAATCGTTATACGAATAGTGGTTAGTCTTATTGACAGAATGTAGCAGAGGGCTTTCAGGGCTGGCAATGCGTGGGAACTGCCAATTTCCCCTGCTTTTTTGGGGTATGGGTGGATAAGCCGGTGGTGATATTGCCGGGGGACGGTAGATTGTAGACAATCGGGCCCTTCCGGTTGGCTGAAGACCGGAACGAAAGGGTCTACATTTCTCCCGCGGCACGGCGTTGGAGGCCGCTCGCGGGAGTGCTGGAGCCACCAGCCGACGTTAGGTGGACGCCACGGATCCTCAACAACAAGACAGCCACCTGCCCTCATCAGCAGAAAGCATCCGGGTTGCAAGGATGTGGCCCCGGGGCCGTCATTGACGGCCGGCAAGACCTTTTTGGAAGAAATTTCGCTATCTCAGGAGAAGCACATGCCAACCCGTCGTGAACTCGCCAATGCCATTCGTGCGCTCAGCATGGATGGGGTTCAGAAGGCCAAGTCCGGTCACCCCGGCGCCCCCATGGGCATGGCCGATATCGCCGAAGTGCTCTGGCGCGACCACCTCAAGCACAATCCCAAGAACCCCATGTGGCACGACCGTGACCGTTTCATTCTCTCCAACGGCCATGGCTCCATGCTCATCTATTCCCTGCTGCACCTGACCGGCTATGACGTCAGCATCGATGATCTGAAGAGCTTCCGTCAGCTGCACTCCCGGACCCCGGGCCACCCCGAATACGGCTACACCCCCGGCGTGGAGACCACCACCGGTCCCCTGGGCCAGGGCATCACCAACGGCGTCGGCATGGCCATCGCCGAGAAGGTGCTTGCGGGCCAGTTCAACCGTCCCGGCCATCACATCGTCGATCACTACACCTACGTGTTCATGGGCGACGGCTGCATGATGGAAGGCATCTCCCATGAGGCCTGCGCCCTGGCCGGCACCCTGGGTCTTGGCAAGCTCATCGCTTTCTGGGACGACAACGGCATCTCCATCGACGGCCACGTGGAAGGCTGGTTCACCGACGACACGCCGAAGCGCTTCGAGGCCTATGGCTGGCACGTGGTGCGCGACGTGGACGGCCATGACGCCGACGCCATCAATCGCGCCATCCACGAGGCCAAGAGCGTCAACGACAGGCCCACGCTCGTCTGCTGCAAGACCGTGATCGGCTTCGGCGCGCCCAATCTGTGCGGTTCCCACGACTGTCACGGCGCGCCGCTGGGTGATGACGAGATCGCCGCCACCCGCGAGAACCTGGGCTGGAAGCACGAGCCCTTCGTGATCCCCTCCGATATCGCCGAGGCGTGGGACGCCACTCAGAAGGGGGCCAAGGCGGAGGGTCATTGGCAGGAGAAGTTTGATGCCTATAGGAAGGAATTCCCGGACCTTGCCGCCGAGTTCGAGCGCCGCATGAAGGGCGAGCTGCCGGCCAATTGGGCGGCGGATGCCGCGGCCTTCATCAACGACGTGAACGCCAAGGCGGAGAAGATCGCTACCCGCAAGGCCTCCCAGAACGCCATCGGCGGCTATGCCAAGCTGCTGCCCGAGTTCCTCGGCGGCTCGGCGGACCTGACCCCGTCGAATCTCACCGGCTGGAAGGAAGCCAAGGCCATCACCAACACGGTGAGCGACGGCAACTACATTTCCTACGGCGTTCGCGAGTTCGGTATGTCCGCCATCATGAACGGCATGGCCCTGCATGGCGGCTTCATTCCGTTCGGCGGCACCTTCCTCATGTTTTCGGAGTACGCCCGCAATGCCCTGCGCATGGCGGCGCTCATGAAGATCCGCTCCATTTTCGTCTACACCCACGACTCCATCGGCCTGGGCGAGGACGGCCCGACCCACCAGCCGGTCGAGCAGATCGCAACCCTGCGCATGATTCCCAACATGGCCGTGTGGCGCCCCTGCGATGCGGTCGAATCCGCCGTGGCCTGGGCACAGGCGGTGGAACGCAAGACCGGTCCCTCCTGCCTCATCTTCTCACGCCAGAACCTGCCCCATATGGAACGCTCCGGCGAGCAGCTTTCGGCCATCGCCCGCGGCGGCTATGTGCTGAAGGACTGCGAGGGCACACCCGAGGCTATCCTCATCGCCACCGGTTCTGAGGTGGAACTGGCAGTGAACGCCTGCGAGGAGCTGAGCAAGAAGGGCCGTAAGGTGCGCGTGGTGTCCATGCCCTCCACCGACACCTTCGATGCCCAGGATGCGGCCTATCGCGAATCCGTGCTGCCTTCCAAGGTGCGTGCGCGTGTGGCCGTGGAAGCCGGCGTGACCGCCTTCTGGGCGAAGTACGTCGGCCTGGACGGCAAGGTCATCGGCATCGATCGCTTCGGCGAGTCTGCGCCGGCCGACAAGCTGTTCAAGGAATTCGGCTTCACCACGGAGAATGTGGTGAAGGCGGTCGAGTCCATCATCTAAGAAAAACCAGGAGATCGAGAGAATGGCTATCAAAGTTGGAATCAATGGCTTCGGCCGTATCGGCCGCATGGTGTTCCGTGCCATCGCCAAGGAAGCCGAGTTCAGGGACATCGAGGTGGTTGCCATCAACGACCTGCTCGACCCCGATTACCTGGCCTACATGCTGAAGTACGACTCCGTCCACGGCCGCTTCAACGGCGATATCAAGGTGGATGGCAGCAACCTCGTCGTGAACGGCAAGACCATTCGCCTGACGGCCGAGAAGGATCCCACCGCGCTGGCGTGGGGCGACGTGGGTGTCGACATCGTGGTGGAATCCACCGGCCTGTTCCTCACCAAGGACTCCTGCGAGGCCCATCTGAAGGCAGGTGCCAAGAAGGTGGTGCAGTCCGCCCCCTCCAAGGACGACACCCCGATGTTCGTGTATGGCGTGAACCACCAGAAGTATGCCGGTGAGACCATCGTCTCCGCCGCCTCCTGCACTACCAACTGCCTGGCGCCTGTCGCCAAGGTGCTGCATGAGAACTTCGGCATCAAGCGCGGCCTGATGAGCACCGTGCACGCCGCCACCGCCACCCAGAAGACCGTCGACGGTCCGTCCAAGAAGGACTGGCGCGGTGGCCGCGGCATCCTGGAGAACATCATCCCGTCCTCCACCGGCGCCGCCAAGGCCGTGGGCAAGGTCATCCCCGAGCTGAACAAGAAGCTCACCGGCATGGCCTTCCGCGTACCCACCTCCGACGTCTCCGTGGTCGACCTCACCGTCGAACTGGAGAAGGACGCGTCCTACGAGCAGATCTGCGCCGCCATGAAGAAGGCTGCCGAAGGCGAGCTCAAGGGCGTGCTTGGCTACACCGACGAGAAGGTGGTCGCCACCGACTTCCGTGGCTGCCCCCAGCCCTCCACCTTCGACGCCGAAGCCGGCATCGCCCTGGACGGCACCTTCGTCAAGCTGGTGTCCTGGTACGACAACGAGTACGGCTACACCTGCAACATGCTCCGCTTCCTGAAGCACGTGGCGCAGTAACAAAAAGCAGATAACCATGGGGAACACGGGGACACGGGGAGATCAAGCGCATCTTGCCCCCGTGTGCCCCGTGTACCCCGTGGTTAAAGCTTCGTAGTGCTCGAGAATCATCCGCCGAAGCGGCGCTTCCGCCGATGGTTTTCAGAAAATAAATAACAAATCCAAGGAGCAGTCCACATGCCTGTGATGAACATGACCGATCTGGATCTGAAGGGTAAGCGCGTCTTCATCCGTGCCGACCTGAACGTTCCTGTGAAGGACGGCAAGGTGACGTCCGATGCGCGCATCACCGCTTCCATGCCCACAATCGAGGCTGCCCTCAAGGCCGGCGCCAGGGTGATGGTGACCTCGCACCTGGGGCGTCCCACCGAAGGTGAGTGGAGTGAAGAGGTGTCCCTCAAACCCGTGGCCGACGTGCTCTCCCAGAAGCTCAGCAAGCCCGTGCGCCTGATCAAGGACTGGGTGGACGGCGGCTTCGACGTGGCCGAGGGCGAACTGGTGTTGTTGGAGAACTGCCGCGTCAACAAGGGCGAGAAGAAGAACGACGATGAGCTGTCCAGGAAATACGCCGCCCTGTGCGATGTCTTCGTGATGGACGCCTTCGGCACCGCCCACCGCGCCCAGGCCTCCACCCACGGCATCGCCAAGTACGCGCCGGTGGCCTGCGCCGGCACCCTGCTCACGGGTGAGCTGGATGCGCTCAACAAGGCGCTTGCCAATCCCGCGCGACCCATGGTGGCCATCGTCGGCGGTTCCAAGGTGTCTACCAAGCTCACGGTACTCGAATCCCTGTCCGAGAAGGTGGACCAGCTTGTCGTGGGCGGCGGTATCGCCAACACCTTCCTGGCGGCGGCCGGCAAGAAGATCGGCAAGTCGCTGGCAGAGGCCGACCTCATTCCCACGGCCCAGGCCCTGATGGAGAAGATGCAAAAGCGCGGCGCCAACATCCCCATCGCGGTGGACGTGGTGGTGGGCAAGAAATTCGACGCCAATGAACCGGCCGTACTGAAAGAGGCCGATGCCGTGGCCGACGATGACATGATCTTCGACATCGGACCCAAGAGCGCGCAGGAACTGGCCGATATCATCATGCAGGCCGGCACGGTGGTCTGGAACGGCCCGGTGGGCGTATTCGAGTTCGACCAGTTCGGTGAAGGCACCAAGAAAATCGCTGAAGCGATCGCCAATACCATGGCCTTCACCCTCGCCGGCGGCGGTGACACCATCGCAGCCATCCAGAAATACGACATCTACGAAAAGGTGTCGTACATCTCGACGGCTGGCGGTGCTTTCCTGGAATACTTGGAAGGCAAGGTGCTGCCCGCGGTCGCCATCCTCGAGGAGCGGGCCGGCAAGTAATCAGTCTCTTACGATAAGGTGGACCGGGGGCTGGAATGCCCCCGGCAGCCATACCAGAGGGTCCCAAGACCCCTGAGAAACCACATGCCAAGACGAACCAAGATAGTGTCCACGCTGGGACCGGCTACTGACGATCCCAAGATGCTGGACAAGATAATCCAGGCCGGTGTCGACCTGGTCCGCATCAACTTTTCCCACGGCAGTCCCGAAGAACACCTGGAGCGCGTCGAGAAAGTGCGCAACCGCGCACGTGCCCACGGGCGTCTGGTCGGTGTGCTCGCCGATCTGCAAGGTCCCAAGATCCGCATCGAGAAATTCCGTGACGGCAAGGTGCTTCTGGAAGAAGGTCAGACCTTCGTCCTGGACGGCGCCCTGGATCACGGCAACGGTGATCACGAACGCGTGGGCATCGCCTACAAGCAGTTGCCCGATGACGTCAGCCGCGGCGACACCCTGCTGCTCGATGACGGCCGTATCGTCCTCTGGGTGGATCGTGTCGATGACCGCGAGGTGATCTGCCGTGTCGTGGTGGGCGGTGTCCTGTCCGACCGCAAGGGCATCAACAAGCAGGGTGGCGGCCTGTCGGCGCCCGCCCTGACCGAGAAGGACAAGGAAGACATCCGCCTGGCTGCCAAGATGCAGGCCGATTACGTGGCCGTGTCCTTCCCCCGCACCGCAGACGACGTCAACGAGGCGCGTGCCCTGTTGCGCGCAGCCGGCGGACACGGCGAGATCGTCGCCAAGATCGAACGCGCCGAGGCCCTTGAGGCCATTGACGAGATCATCGCCGCCTCCGGCGCCATCATGGTGGCACGCGGCGATCTGGGGGTGGAGATCGGCGATGCCGCGCTGGTGCCCTGGCAGAAGCGACTCATCAAGCAGGCACGCACCATGAACCGGCCGGTGATCACCGCGACCCAGATGATGGAGTCCATGATCACCAACCAGATCCCCACGCGTGCCGAGGTGTTCGACGTGGCCAACGCCGTGCTGGATGGTACGGATGCGGTGATGCTGTCGGCGGAGACCGCCATGGGCAAGTATCCGGACAAGGCCATCTCGGCCATGGACCGTATCTGCCTGGAGGCGGAAAAGCAGCGCATCGCCACCACCTCGGATCACCGTATCCATACGGAGTTCACCCATATCGACGAAGCCGTCGCCCTGGCGTCCATGTACGTGGCCAACCACCTCAAGGTGAAGGCCATTGCGGCATTGACGGAGTCGGGTGCCACCCCGTTGTGGATGTCCCGCATCAGCTCCGGGATCCCCATCTACGCTATGACGCGCCACACTGAGACCAAGCGCAAGGTGACGCTCTACCGTGGCGTGTACCCGGTGGCTTTCGACGTGACCACATCGGACCACGCCCAGGTGAACCGCGAGGCCGTGGACGAACTGGTGCGCCGCGGCGCGGTGCGTGACGGCGATCTGGTGATCATCACCAAGGGCGACCTCATGGGCGTCCACGGTGGAACCAATGCCATGAAGATCGTCCGGGTGGGCGAACTGGTATAACTAAAAAGGAAAGTCCGCGCATGAGCGCAACAGAACGCAACTGGGGAGACGTGCAGTGATCCACGTTGATTCGCGTTCATTGGCGCGACTGCTTTCAAGTTTGAAGAAGAACTTCTGACATCAACTAAGGAGATTCCACATGGCCCTCGTTTCCATGCGCCAACTGCTGGACCACGCCGCCGAGAACGGCTATGGCCTGCCCGCCTTCAACGTGAACAATATGGAGCAGGTGCAGGCGATCATGCAGGCTGCCGATGCGGTCGACAGCCCGGTGATCCTGCAGGGGTCCGCCGGCGCCCGTAAATACGCGGGCGAGCCGTTCCTGCGCCACCTGATTCTGGCTGCGATCGAGGCCTATCCGCACATCCCGGTGGCCATGCACCAGGACCACGGCGCCAGCCCGGCCGTGTGCATCAACGCCATCCAGTCCGGCTTCAGCTCCGTGATGATGGACGGTTCCCTCATGGAAGACGGCAAGACCCCGTCCTCCTACGAGTACAACGTGGACGTGACCCGTCGTGTGGTCGACATGGCCCACGCCTGCGGCGTATCCGTGGAAGGCGAGCTGGGCTGCCTGGGTTCGCTGGAGAGCGGCAAGGCCGGTGAAGAAGACGGCCACGGCGCCGAGGGCACCCTGGACCACAGCCAGCTGCTGACCGACCCCAATGAGGCCGCCGACTTCGTGGCCAAGACCAAGGTTGACGCCCTGGCCATCGCCATCGGCACCTCCCACGGCGCCTACAAGTTCACCAGCAAACCCACCGGCAAGGTGCTGCGCATCGACCGCGTGAAGGAAATCCACGAGCGCATCCCCACTGTGCACCTGGTCATGCACGGTTCCTCCTCGGTGCCCGAGGACTGGCTGGCCATCATCAACCAGTTCGGCGGCGACATGGGCAAGACCTACGGCGTGCCCGTTGACGAGATCGTGGAAGGCATCAAGAACGGCGTGCGCAAGGTGAACATCGACACTGACCTGCGCATGGCTTCCACCGGTGCCATCCGCAAGTACCTGGCCGAAGATCGCAAGAACTTCGACCCGCGCAAGTACTTTAAGGAAGCCACCAAGGCGATGTCGGGGATCTGCCGTTCCCGCTACGAAGCCTTTGGTTCCACCGGCATGGCTTCCAAGATCAGAGTCGTGTCCCTGGAAAACATGGCGGCACGTTATGCCAAGGGCGAGCTCGATCCGCAGATCAAGTAAGCCACGGCGACGCAACACAACAGGCGGCCCTTGAGCCTAATGCCGATCAGTTAGGCAAAAACTTGCTTGACTGACAAGGAGATGGGATCAAAATCCGGTGATCGTTTCGGTCACCGGATTTTTTATGTTCCTCAGCCAGGCCCTCGACCGCATCTATTCCTTTTCCCCCGAGCAGTTCAGCAGCCTGTCGGAAGGCCTCAGCCCCGAGCTGTTGAGTACGTGTCTGCAACAGAGCGGT
>JBAYQE010000076.1:0-12877 GCA_041677345.1 Thiohalomonadaceae bacterium | reverse complement strand
TGCGCCTCTGCGCCTTTGCGTTGGGCTGTTGTCTTCCCCCCGTGACGGGGTCCGGACGGATCGTCACGTAGCCGCTGCACGGCAACGTGGCCTACGCCTTCGCGGTGAACCTTACGGGTTGCGACTCACCGCCTCCATCTGTTCCAGGCTCACGTGGCGCACATCCTTGCCCTTCACCAGATAGATGAGGTATTCACAAATGTTGCGGGCATGGTCGCCGATGCGTTCCAGTGCACGCGCCGACCACATGACATCCAGCACCCAGGTGATCGTACGCGGGTCTTCCATCATGAAGGTGATGAGCTGGCGCATGAGGGCGTTGTAGTCACGATCGGTCTCGATGTCGGCGCGTGCCACGCGCACCGCCGCCTCCGTGTCCATGCGGGCGAAGGCGTCCAGGGTGTCATGCAACTGCTGGCGCGCCCGTTCCCCCAGCAAGCGAATGGATGAATACTGTCGGTAATCGGCACCGCTTTCGGCGAGGCGCAGTGACATACGCGCCACGCGCTCGGCCTGGTCGCCGATGCGCTCCAGATCGGTGATGGTCTTGATCACCGCCACGATGAGGCGCAGGTCACTGGCGGCAGGCTGACGCCGTGCCAGCACGCGGCTGCACTCCTCGTCGATGGCCACTTCCATGGCATTCACTTGAAGATCGGTCGTGACCACCTTTTCAGCGATTTCGCTGTTGCCTTCGGTCAGCGCGATGAGGGCATCGGCGAGCTGCTGCTCCACCAGCCCGCCCATGGCCAGCACGCGGTTACGGATGTCTTCCAACTCCACATTGAACTGCTGCGAGATGTGGTGCCCGATATGTGCTTTCTCCATTTGCCTCTGCCCCTCGCGGTTAGCCGTAACGGCCGGTGATGTAGTCTTCCGTCTGCTTTTGGTGCGGATTGGTGAAGATGGTATCGGTGTCGGCGTATTCGACGAGTTCGCCCATGTACATGAAGGCCGTGTAATCCGACACGCGCGCCGCCTGCTGCATGTTGTGGGTAACGATCACGATGGTGTAGTGGTCCTTCAGTTCGTAGATCAGTTCCTCGATCTTGAGCGTCGAAATGGGATCGAGCGCCGACGCCGGCTCATCGAGCAACAGTACCTCGGGCTCAATGGCGATGGCACGTGCGATGACCAGGCGCTGCTGCTGACCGCCTGAGAGGCCCAGGGCATTGTCGTGGAGACGGTCCTTCACCTCGTCCCAGAGCGCGGCGCCGCGCAGTGCCTTCTCGACCACCTCATCCAGGGTGCGGCGGCTGTTGATGCCCTGGATGCGCAGGCCGTAGGCCACGTTCTCGTAGATGCTCTTGGGGAACGGATTGGGCTTCTGGAACACCATGCCGACGCGCCGGCGCAAGGACGACACGTTCACCTTGCGGTCATGGATATTCACGCCGTCCAGTTCGATGGCACCCTCGATACGCACGCCGTCCACCAGATCGTTCATGCGATTGAAACAGCGCAGCAGCGTCGACTTGCCGCAGCCGGACGGACCGATGAACGCAGACACGCGTCGGCGCGGGATCACCATGTTGATGTTGTTGAGCGCCTGCTTGCTGCCGTAATAGAGGTTGAGCTTCTTTACCTCCAGGCATACGTCCTCGCTGGCAAGATCGCGATGCCGGCGCTCACGCTCAAGGGCATTCAGATCGAAGCCGTGGGTGGGGATAGCCGTCTCGTTCATGGGTATTTCCGTCAATGTTCGAGCGCGCGGTATTTCTCGCGCAGGTGATTGCGAATGGCGATGGCGGCCAGGTTCAACAGCACGATGATCACCACCAGCAGCAGCGCCGTGGCGTAGACCAGCGGTCGCGCGGCCTCCACGTTGGGGCTCTGGAAGCCCACGTCATAAATATGGAAGCCCAGGTGCATGAACTTGCGGTCCAGGTGCAGGAAGGGCGCGTTCCCGTCCAGCGGCAACGATGGCGCCAGCTTCACCACACCCACCAGCATGAGCGGCGCCACCTCGCCGGCGGCGCGCGCCACCGCCAGGATAAGCCCGGTCATCATGGCGGGACTGGCCATGGGCAGCACCGTGCGCCACAGGGTCTCGGCCTTGGTGGCACCCAGGGCGAGCGAGCCCTCGCGCACCGCACGCGGCACGCGCGCCAGACCTTCCTCGGTGGCGACGATCACCACCGGCACGGTGAGAATGGCAAGTGTGAGCGAGGCCCACAGGATCCCCGAAGTGCCGTAAGTGGGCGCAGGCAAGGCCTCGGGGAAAAACAGCCTGTCGATGTTGCCGCCCAGGAAGTACACGAAAAAGCCGAGTCCGAACACGCCATAGACGATGGAAGGTACGCCCGCCAGGTTGTTCACTGCGATCCGGATGAGGCGCGTAAGCGGCCCTTGCTTCGCATACTCACGCAGGTACACAGCGGCGATCACGCCGAACGGCGTGACGAACACCGACATGAGCAACACCATCATCACCGTGCCGAAAATGGCAGGGAAGATGCCACCTTCGGTATTGGCCTCGCGCGGTGCGTCACTCACGAACTCCCACACCTTGGCTGCGTAAAACACGATTTTGTCGAACACCGACATGGCGTTGGGCTGGTAGGCCCGCACCACGTCGGCCAGCGCAACACTCACGGTGCGGCCGTCCATCACCTCGGCGGTAAGACTGTCGCGGCCGATCTCGGTATACAGCGCTGTCAGCGCATTCTGGAGTCGTTCATACTCCATCTGCAGCTCGGCCCGCTCAGCGGCGATATCCGCCAGCGCTGCCGCATCGGCCTGACCCCGCAGTTCCACGCGCCGCTCGGCAAGGCGCAGGCGCTCCATGCGATAGTTGACGGAGCCGATGTCATCCTGTTCGATGCGCCGGATCTGCGCGGCCAGCACCTGTGCACGCTTGATGCGTTCCTGCAGGGCCGGCCAGGCCTGCACGCCTTCGGCTATCGTGGCACCCTTCTGCTCGACACTGCGCAAGTAGCCATAGAAGTTGCCCCACTCGCGGCGTTCGATCGCGATCAGGTCGGCGGGATAGCGACGCTCCACCAGCCAGTCATCCACCACCCAGCGGAAGTCAAAGCCCAGCGAATCACGATTGCCGGTCTTGATGAGGTGGCGCTGCACGGTGGCCGTATCAGGCGGCGGGGTCACACCGCTGCTGTGGAGACGTTCGACAGGAACGGTCTCATGGCCATGGAACTCGCCGATGATGCGGACGCGCTGGCCATCTGGCGGGGCGTAGGTCGCTTCAATCAACGTCTTGGGCCAGAAATGACCCAGGCCACGCACGGCAATGAGTGACAACAGACCGACCACTGCGATCAGGCTCACCGCAATGGCAGCGGCATTGAGCCAGACCCATGGCGAGCCGGTGGCGGTCCATGCCCGCAGTTTCCCGGTGAGTGTGGCGCGGCGCGCGTGTTCGTCCGTCATCCCGGAAGACGTCAATTGCTCTGTTTGCATGGCGTTCTCCCGCTTAGAGACTGCTGTATTTCTTACGAAGCCGCTGACGCACAAGTTCCGCCAGGGTGTTGAAGACGAAGGTGAACATGAACAGTACCAGCGCCGCCAGGAACAGGATGCGGTAATGGGTGCTCGCTACTTCGGATTCGGGCATCTCCACGGCCACGTTGGCCGACAGCGTGCGCATGCCCTGGAAGATGGACAGGTCCATGACCGGGGTATTGCCGGTGGCCATGAGCACGATCATGGTCTCGCCCACGGCACGGCCCAGACCGATCATCAGCGCCGAGAAAATACCGGGACTGGCGGTGAGAATGACCACGCGCGACAAGGTTTGCCAAGGTGTGGCACCCAGCGCGAGAGAACCGAAGGTGAGGTGCTTGGGCACACTGAAGATGGCATCCTCGGCGATGGAAAAGATGTTGGGGATCACGGCAAAACCCATGGCGATCCCTACCACCAGCGCATTGCGCTGGTCGAAGCCGATCCCGAAGTTGCGATCCATCCAGGCTCGCATGTCGCCACCAAACAGCCACTGTTCCAAAGGCACGCTCAGCGCGAGCGCGCCCCAGCCCATGAGCAGCAGCACGGGAATGAGCAGCGCTGCTTCCCAACCCTCCGGCACCAGTGAGCGCACCCGTAGCGGTAATTGCGACCAGGCGAAGGCGAATGCCAGCACGCCGAGAGGCGTGATCACCAATAACGCGAACATACCTGGCAGATAGCCCTCCACAAAGGGCGCGAGCCACAGCCCGGCAAGAAAACCGAGGATTACCGTGGGCAGCGCCTCCATGATCTCGATGGACGGCTTCACCAGGGTGCGCATGCGCGGCGCCATGAAATACGCTGTGTAGACCGCACCGAGCACGGCCAGCGGTGCGGCGAACAACATGGCGTAAAACGCCGCCTTCAAGGTGCCGAAGGCGAGCGGCGCCAGGCTGAACTTGGGTTCGAAATCATTGTTTGCGGCGGACGACTGCCAGACATACTGTGGTTCGTCATAGCCTTCGTAGTGCACCGTCTCCCACAGCGACGACCATGACACTTCCGGGTGCTCGTTGTGCACCTGCCAAAAATGCATGCGGCCCTCCTTGTCCTCGGCGAGCAGGGCATCGGCACGCGGTGAGATGGCAAGGGCACCGAATCCGGAACGCCCCACCTCGGCACTGATCACCTTGCGATGGGCCGTGGTGTGGTAAAAACCCACGCGCCCGGTGGCATCGGCGGCAGCAAAGCCCTTGCGGCGCTGTTCCGCGGCGAGTGCCTGCACGGGTGCATCACCCAGGCTGAAATCGCGGATGAACGTGAGCCGCGTGATGGCGTCGCTGTCACGTACCGGAAACCACTGTGCGATGCGGCCATCCGAAGAGCCTGCCAGCAGCGAGTACCCACCAACGAGAAAGCGCAGCGAGTCGAGCCGTGCCTTGCCCTTGGTCAACCGCACGCTCTCGACATGGCGAGGGGCAGCGGGCTCACTGATATCGAAACTCAGCAATTCACCGGATTGGGCGGCGACGTACAACCAACGCTGGTCAGGAGAGAGGAGCAGGAAATGAGGTGCGAAGGCGATGCCGGCAAGTGGCGTCGCACTGCGCGCAAGCGTGGTTTCGCCACTGAGGAAATCCGTCTCCTTGGCGAAATTCACCAGCAGCGTGCGACCATCGACGGTGGTCGCGGCCACCAGTAGCGCTTCTTCGCTGTCGCCGACGGCGAGCCGTTGCAGCGCCTGTCCCGCATCATCGATGAGCAGCGGCGACCTGCCGTAGGGAAACACCAGATTCGGTGTGATGGTGCGCCTGTCATCGGGGTAGCTGATGGCGAAGCCGTGCTGCACCGGCAATGCGCGACCATCGGTAAGGGCGAGGACCACCCTGCCGCCGGATTCTGCCGCCGCGGCCACATCGGCGACCTTGAGCCCGCCTTCCGTCAGCGCCTGCTGCTGCACCACCGTGCCGTCGGCGGCGCGAAAAAACACGGCGCGTCCATCGCCGGTATAGCGCACGGCCAGTTCCCCCAGTTCCTCGGTTTCCACATGCCGGGTGATGTCACCACCCGGCACTGGGTAGTCCGCCACGGCCTGTGCAGTCGCCGGGGCGAACAGGGGGTAGACCACGTAAAGGAGATAGAAAAAGATCAGGAGTATGGCGATGATGACACTGACCCCGCCCACCGCTACGGTATGGCGCGCCAGGGCATCCTTGAGCAGCCGCCAGCGGTACAGGCGCGCGGAGGCGGCGCCGAAGAGAGGGGAGTCGCTCGCTTTTTCCATCCCGCGATCATAGGAACGGTTTGTGACAGGATTGTTACAGGAGGGCACCCCTCCCGGCCTGGCAGCTACCCATGAACTCGACACGCAAATCACGATGCCTGGACCCGCTCGGTGAGCCTATACGGGTGTGTCTTGCCGGTATCCTGCAGGGCGTGGTCCGGTGAGGCCGCTGTTCCAACCTGCACTGGTCAACGATGCCTTCGGTGACCCGGCCCTGTACGTCGACCTCATGTACCAGCGCGGCGCCCTGCTGTTCGATATGGGCGAGCTGGGGGCGCTGCCGCCGCGCAAGCTCCTGCGCATCACCCACGGCTTCGTAAGCCACGCGCACATGGACCACTTCGTCGGCCTGGATCGACTGGTGCGCCTGGTCCTCGCACGCCCGGGCCGGCTGCACCTGTACGGTCCGCCCCAGTTCGTGGCCCGGGTGGAACACCGGCTGGCCGGCTACACCTGGAACCTGGTGCACAACTACGACACCGACTTCACCCTCGTGGTTACGGAAGCAGACGCCGGCGGCCACGCCTTCAGTGCCGAATTCCACGCCCGCCATGCCTTCGCCCGCAGCAATGAGCGGCATTTCGTCGCGAAGGATTACGTGCTGGTGGAAAGGCCCTCCTTCCGGGTGCGCTACACGGTGCTGGACCACAAGATCCCGAGCCTCGCCTTTGTCGCAGAGGAGACGCGGCACGTGAACGTGCTGAAGGCGCGTCTGGAGGCGCGCGGCCTGGTGGTCGGCCCCTGGCTCAACGGACTGAAACAGCTCGTGCTGGACGCTGCACCCGCTGTCACGCGCGTACCCGTGGCGCAGGTCGACGGGCCCGGCGAACGCAGCCTGGGTGAACTCATGGACGTGGTTCGCGTCGTGCCCGGGCAGCGGCTCGCCTATGTCACCGACTGCGCGGGCAGCGAGGAAAATGCCGCGCGCATCGTGGCCCTGGCGACCGGCGCCGACATGCTCTACATCGAGGCCCCGTTCCTCGCCGAGGACGAAGAGGACGCCCACCGCAAGGCCCACCTCACCGCCCGTGACGCCGGCCGCCTGGCCCGCCGCGCCGGCGTGCGCAAGGTCATCCCCTTCCACTTCTCCTCACGCTACGAAGGCCAGGGCGACGCCCTGCGCGCCCAGGTGGCAGCGGCCTTTGCCGGGGGTGGCTGAGAAATTCAACGCAAAGACGCAAAGCCGCAAAGGACGCAAAATGGTGCCGCGCACATCGACGCCGTCCTCCCGGAAAAAGGTCCTTTGCGTTCTTTGCGCCTTTGCGTCTTTGCGTTGGGCTTTCGCCTCACTCCGCCCGGGCCCAGCGCGGCACCAGGTTACCGGCGCGGCGGAGTTCGGCGTCGAGGCGCTTGTAATCGGGTTCCTTGCGGGCGACCAGGGCCCAGAAACGCGGGGAGTGATTCATGTGCATGGTGTGGGACAGTTCATGGATGAACAGGTAGCGCACCACGGGCGGGGACATGAACAGCAGACGGTAGTTGAGGTTGATGGTCTTGCGCGCGGAGCAACTGCCCCAACGGGTCTTCTGGCCGCGAATGGTGACGTTCTCGTAGGGTAGCTCCGTCTCGATGCTCACGCGCTCCAGCCACGGTACCAGGTGCACCCGCGCCACGCGCATCAGCCACCGGTTCAGCGCCTCCCGCCATTCATCGGCGGCGGCAGTCACCAGCAGGCTGCCGTCGGCCCGCTCCCGGCACTGGCTGCGCCCGGGTCGGGCCGGCACGTAAGTCACCGGCCAGATGCCGTCGAGGGCAGGCAATTCCACCACCTCCGGCCGTTGCAGGGGATCGAGGGCGTGCTCCCGCCGCAGTCGGCGCAGCTGCTGCTCGAGCCAGTCACGGTGGTGTTCCACGAAGGCCGGGATGCGGCGCCGATCGAAGCCCTGGGGTACGACCACCTGCACGTCGCCGGACGGCATCACCTTCAGGCGCATGTACTTGGCCAGATGGCTCGTGCACACGCGCACCTCGAGCGGTTTCGGAGAAGACCAATGGAACTGCAGGGTATCGGCCATGGCTTACGGCTGTCGCTCTCGATGACGGCCACCCGCGGCGGCCACGTCCACGTCACCACGTTATGGTTGTGCCTCGCCGGAGAGCCTGGGGACACCTACTTCCGACGGCTGGCGAGTATGAGTATCAGCCAGGGGGGCGCATTTCACCACCACGAAAAGGACACGATTCGATCCCCTGTGGCCCCGTTCAAACGATGCTTACGGCTGTCAGTACACATGACCGCAGTGAGTACTCACTCGCGCTCAATCCCTTATGGATTTGCATGGGCATACACGGGCCGGGATAAGCCCCAGGATTTGGTCACGCTACGGACCCACGGCATGCCGCCAGACTGCCGGGGGCACGCTCTCCATTCGGAATGGATACGCGCAAGTGGCTGAAGCCTAACGGAAGTGTCGCGCTGCAGTCACGTGGTTTCGGTGGGCGGCTTCAGATCGATGCACTCCATATCGGGCAGTTCTTCCATGTCCACCACCCCGATATCACCGACCGGAGGCAGTAGGAGATTGGTCGCCCGTTCGAAGTTGAAACCGTAGAATTCCTTCACGTAGCCGTAGGCATCCCCGAGACCCGTGCTTCTGGCTGCGTCCTCGACGATAGTGCGGGCCAGCCGGCACGCTTCGGATTCGGGCAGCGCGATGGTAAACAGGCGCCCGTCCGGGTGAAAACCGGCCTGGATGAGGTCCTCCCGAATTTGCCGGAACAGGCTGTTCACCTCGGCCTGTGGGTGGCTGGCGTAATCCAGGTGGAGACTGATGGCGTAGCGCATGCATCGTTCCTCGGGGTGTAACCCTATGCTACGCCGATTGTTTTTTAAGAGGTATTGATGAAACGCTACGGCGGCAAGGTTGTTTTTCAGACACGTGACGAAATGGGCACCATTCAGGTGATCGAGGACACCCACGAGCGTGCCCTGCACTTTGATTCGGAGCCCAAGCAGAGTGCCATGGACCTGGGCGACCCGGTGCGCCTGGTGCTGTCCTACACCCGCGCCATGCTGGCCCCGCTGCTATTCGCGCCGTCCCCGCGCCGCATCCTGCTCATCGGACTGGGAGGCGGCTCCATTGCCAAGTTCCTGCTGTATCACTACCCCGATGCCCATGTGGATGTCGTGGAATTGCGCGAGAAGGTGGTGACCGTGGCGCGGGATTGGTTCAGCCTGCCCGACGAGCCACGTCTGCGCGTGTTCGTGGAGGATGGCGGCAGCTTCGTACGCAGCGCCACGCATACCTGGGATCTGGTGCTGGTGGACGCCTTCGACCGGCACGGCATCGCCTATTCCGTGTGCGGGCCGGGATTCTTCGGTGCCCTGCGCGAGCGCCTGCGCCTGGGTGGGCTGCTGGCCATCAACCTCTGGTCACGGGACATCGTGGGGCTCGAAGACATGGTCGAAGACATCGGTACCGCCTTCGATGCGCCCGTGTCGCGCCTGCCGGTCCAGGGCAAGGACAACGTCATCGCCATCGCCGGCGGCTCTCCCCTGCCACGGCGCAGCACACGCCCGCTATCGACGCGGGCCGGCGAGCTCGAATCACGCCTGGGGCTGGAGTTCACCTCGCTGCTTCGCAGCCTGCGCAAGCATAATCCTGGTTATTAATTGCACAGCACGGTACGGCTCAGGAGGATGCATCGTGATTTTGATGCAGATCACTTCCTTGTCCTGGAAACACTCCTTCGGTCGTCTATGTTTTAGAAACCCGCGCCACTCGGGGTGTCCGGCACCCCGCGGAGTGTTCCATGTCGCCAGCCTCTTCCGAACTTTCAGTGCAGCTCAATTACCACCCGCTCGGTCTGGTGAGTGCACGCACACGCAACTTGCGTCTGGACGGCATGTTCGTGGACACGGGCGCGATCATGCTGCCGCATCAGTCCGAAGTGGAAGTGACACTGTCCTTTCGCAAAAATGAGCTCCTGCAGGTACATCACCTGCGTGCACGCGTGATGGGACGCTCAAAATACGGCACGAATCTCACGTTCCAGAATTGCCAGCGCGAGACCTACCAGGCTTTGCGCGACCTCCTCACCGAAAAGGACTGATTTTTTTCTCTCCTCGTGACGCAGTACTGTGGCCCGTTCACCGCAACGGGCCATTTTTTTACTAACCACGGATTAGTGGTGCTCACGTGCAGAATGGACTGTTCTGTCACATGCAAAAGCCCCCGAAAACGGGGGCTTCGCAGCACGGATTGGTTCAACGCAGTTTCGCCAATTCCTGTTCCACCACCTTCGGCGGCAGCGGAATGTAACCGTCCTTCACCACGATCTCCTGGCCCGACTTGCTGAGCACCATCTTGATGAACTCGCGCTCGAGCGGGTTGATTGGCTTGTTAGGGTGCTTGTTCACATAGACGTAGACAAAGCGCGACAGCGGGTATTTGCCCTGGATGGCGTTGTCCGCCGAGGCGGCGACGAAGGGTGCGCCGGCCTTCTTGGCAAGGGGCACCGCGCGCACGCCCGACGTGATGTAACCCACACCCGAATAACCAATGCCATTCAGTGAACTGGAAACCGACTGCACCACCGAGGCGGAGCCAGGCTGCTCATTCACGCTGTTGCGGAAATCGCCCTTGCAAAGGGCCTTCTCCTTGAAATAGCCATACGTGCCAGATACGGAATTACGGCCATAGAGCTGGATGGGCTGCCTACCCAGTGCGCCACCGACACCCATCTGGCCCCAACGGCCGAGATCCTCATTACCCCCGCACTTGCGCGTGGAGGAAAACACCGCGTCCACCTGCTCCAGGGTCATGCCTTCGATGGGATTGTCCTTGTGCACGTACACCGCAAGCGCATCGATGGCCACACGGATCTCGGTGGGCTGGTAACCGTACTTCCGTTGAAACGCCTCGATCTCCTTGTTCTTCATTTTGCGGCTCATGGGACCGATGGTAGCGGTACCTTCGGTGAGCGCCGGCGGCGCGGTGGATGAACCGGCCGCTTGAATCTGGGTATTCACGTTGGGATAAAGGCGTTTGTATTCCTCCGCCCACAGCGTCATCAGGTTGGCAAGGGTGTCGGAGCCGACCGAGGAAAGATTGCCGGCGACACCTGCCGCCTTGCTGTAGGCAGGCAGTGCCGGGTCGACTTTTGCGTCCGCCATGACCTGCCCTGCGATCAGGGTCGTGGCGACAATGCCGCTTGCAGCGATGAAAGTGGACAACTTCATGTTTGTTCTATCTCCAGTGCGGTTGAAACTGGTGCCAACTATGAAGGCGGAACATGACGATTCAGTGAACGTCCGATGACGTTCCGGCGACATTCTCACGCACCGGCATCGACCGAATCCTGTCGGCCGGAAACTCGCAGCTGAAGGTGCTGCCAAGGCCAGGAGCACTTTCGATGGCCAGGTGGCCGTCGTGACGCTGCAGCACATGCTTCACAATGGCAAGTCCGAGTCCGGTACCACCGCTCTCACGCGAACGACCGGGATCAACGCGATAGAAGCGCTCGGTCACGCGCGGGATGTGCTGGGGTGCCATGCCGATGCCGTTGTCGCACACTGAGAAATGCGCCCCGGCACCATCCGCATACCAACGCATGACGATGCGCCCGCCCGGCGGTGTATAGCGCACGGCATTGATCACCAGATTGTTGAAGGCGCTGTAGAGCTCTTTTTCGGCGCCGAGAAGGCCGAGGGTTTCATCGCATTCCAGTTCGATGACATGCCTGTCCTGTGATACCAGCAAGGCTTCCTGGCGCATCCTTGCGAGCAGCGCCGGCACCGGCGCCGGATCACGCGCCGGCGCAAGGCGTTCATTCTCGAGGCGCGACAGCAGCAGCAGGTCTTCCACCAAACTCTGCATGCGCACGGACTGCTCGCGCATCATGCCGAGGGTGCGGGCGGAACGGCCGCCGCTTCCCTCATCGTCCTCGATGAGGGTTTCGAGGAAACCGGCGATCACCGTGAGCGGCGTGCGCAATTCGTGGGACACGTTGCCGATGAAATCCCGGCGCATCTGTTCGAGACGTATTTTCTCGCTGATATCACGCCCGATGAGCAGGTGCTGCTCGTCGCCATAGGGAACGACCCGCAAACTCAGGGTGAGGCGTTCATCGCGCGGCGAGGCGATCTCCAGGGTACCCTCGGCTCCTTCGGCGATGAACGCCACGAAGGCCGGCAAGCGGATGAGGTTGTCCACGCGCTGACCTACGTCGTGTCCGGACTGGAGACCGAGCAGGTGAACGGCGGCATCGTTGAACCACTGGATTTCCCAGTCCCGGCCGAGCACCACCGTGGCGTCGGGCATGGCCGCCGTGGCCTTCTGGAACTGGCTCAGGATACCTGCAAGGCGGCGCTTGCGGCGGCGGTTGCGCTGTTGCAGGCGGTAGATGTGGTGGAACACCTCGCCCCAGATGCCCCAGCTCTCCGGCGGATTGAGCTTGCGGCCCACACGCAGCCAGTGCTCCAGGCGATAGAGCTGCAGCATGTGCCAGCCGAAATACGTGAACAGGCCGAGCAGGACGAACAACGCGGGCCGGCCGAAGAGCCAGCCGGTGAACAGCGCAACCAGCAGGATCCCCGCAATGCGCCAGATTTCCGATGACCAGGGACCGGACACTGTTCACGCCTGCGTGGAAAAACGGTAACCCGCACCGCGTACGGTTTGCACCAGGTGATCGCACTGATGGGCTTCCAGCGCCTTGCGCAGGCGACGGATGTGCACGTCCACGGTGCGTTCCTCCACGTAGGCGCCGCGGCTCCACACCATATCAAGCAATTGGGCGCGGCTGTACACGCGCTCGGGATGGGACATGAAGAATTGCAGCAGACGAAATTCGGTGGGGCCCATCTCCACGGCCACGCCGTTGGCGTGGACGCGATGGCCGCGGGTGTCGAGTTGCAGACCGCCCGCCTCCAGCACACCGCCTTCGTCCGCACCGGCGCGACGCAGCAGCGCCTTGATGCGCGCCACCAGTTCCCGGGGCGAGAACGGCTTGGTCATGTAGTCGTCGCAGCCCACCTCCAGGCCGCGCACGCGATCGTCCTCCTCGCCACGGGCGGTGAGCATGATGATGGGCACATCGCGGGTGTAGTCGTCACGGCGCAGGCGGCGCGCCAACTCGATGCCGCTGGTGCCGGGCAGCATCCAGTCGAGCAGGATGAGGTCGGGAAGACGGTCGGCGATGGCGCGGTCGGCCTCGTGCGCGTCCGCCGCCCCGCGCACGGCAAAG
>JBAYQE010000075.1:0-12976 GCA_041677345.1 Thiohalomonadaceae bacterium | reverse complement strand
TCCCGGGGCCGTTATTCCACCAAGGTGATGGAAGGCGATGGCCAGGTCCTGGAGGTGGTGCAGCGCCCTGCCGTGGCGCGCAAGGAGCTCACCGAGCGCATCGACCGTATCGTGCTCAACCGCTTCCTGGGTCTGCCGCTGTTCTTCGCGGCCATGTGGCTCACCTTCAAGCTCACCTTCGATGTGTCCACGCCCTTCGTGGACTGGATCGACGGCGTCACCGCTGGCCCGCTCACGCGCTGGGCCGCCGCGGCCCTCGGCGCGGTGGCCAAGGAGATCGTAGTCGGCACCATGGGTGAAATCTACGCACCCGAGGCGGAGCAGACTGACGAAGCTGCCCCGACCTTCCGCGAAGACCTGGCCGAAATCGGCGGCGGCTTCGTGGACGCATGGGGTGCTGCGGCGGACCTTCCGTTCCGGGCGCGGCGGATGTTCCGGGTGCAGCGCTTCGGGCTGCACCTCCCGCAAGTCGCCGTAGGTACACGTTGGCGCGCAGCCTACGTGACACGATGCGGTACACGCGTACGCAGTTTCGCAACGTGACCTGCGCACCGGTTGTGCACCTGCGCATCCCTTCGCCTGCACCCGCCGTAGGTCACGTTGGCGCGCAGCGCCTACGTGACACGATGCGATACAACGCATCACGCAGCTTCGCAACGTGACCTGCGCACTGTGTTGAAACAGGGGCCCCGTCAGGGACTGGTGAATTTCATCAATACCAGTCCCGACACGATCAAAGCGGCGGCGATCACACGCAGCAGACTGGCAGGCTCGGCCAGGAATACCACACCGAGGATGAAGGCGCCCACCGCCCCGATGCCCGTCCACACGGTATAGGCGGTTCCCAGCGGCAGTGTGCGCATGGCGTAGGCGAGCAGGGCGAAACTGGCGAGCATCGCCGTCAGCGTAACGATGGAGGGCACCAGCCGGGTGAAGCCGTCGGACTGCTTCATGGCAAAGGCCCAGACCACTTCGAACAGACCGGCGAACAGAAGTGCTATCCAGGCCATCGGCCCTCCCGTGTACGAGTCAATCTGGCGTTGTACGGCCCGGACGGCGCGCAGTGGAACCGGAGACGCTGCCTCCGTTATCCGCGATTCCACGCCATTTCACCAGCGGACCAGATGACCGGCGCGTGCACCCGTGCCGTTCCCGACGCAGTAGCGGAACCGGCGAGGGAAGGTCGGAGATTCTCTTCTTTGCCGCCAGGCTTGCCAAGGTCGCGACAAGACCATGCCGTGCGTTACGTGCATGCCGATACCATCGCACGTGACGATGGGCTACCGTACCTCGTGAATGATCTATCCACCAAGGAACCGACGTGAACATCCGCCTTGCCAACAGCGATGCCGAAATCACCGCCTGCTATCGGGTCATGCGCGAATTGCGCCCGCACATCGCCGCAAGCGAATTTCTCCCGCGGGTGCGGAATCAGCAGGCCGCCGGTTATCACCTGGCGTTTCTGGAAGAGCAAGGCGAAGTCGTTGCCGCGGCCGGATTCCGGTATGGCGAAAACCTGGCCTGGGGGCGCTTCCTCTACGTGGACGACCTGGTCACTGCGAGTACATGCCGCTCCCGGGGACACGGTGCCCGCCTGCTCGCCTGGCTGAAGCACGCGGCAACGGAGCATGGCTGTGCGCAACTGCATCTGGATTCTGGCATCCAGCGCAAGGATGCGCACCGCTTCTACGAACGGGAAGGCATGCGCATGGCCAGCCTGCATTTCGTCGTGGACCCCGCGCCGGCGCAGCAGTGAAGGCACGGGACGTTCGTAGACTACGCGATGCGCAGGGTGCTCACCGAATGGCGTGGTCCAGGGCCGTATCGCTCAGTGCGGATGACGGTGATGGATGTCGGGAAAATGAGGATGCCTGTGGGTCATGGCACAATGCCGATGCCAGTGGACATGGGGCTCCGTGCCTTGCCACGGAAAGTCGTGGTCGTGCCGGTGATGTTCGTCGTGCACGTGGGAATGCACGTGCTCCAGTGCCTCGTGCCGGTGTTCGTGGACGTGACGCTCGGTGAGGTGCAGCCACACGCCAAGCGCCATCAACGTGGCTGTGAGGAGCAGGGTGGGTGAGACGGGCTCGTTCAACAACACGATTGCAGCCACGGCACCGATGAATGGTGCAGTGGCGAAATAAGCCCCGGTGCGTGCCGTACCCAGGCTGCGCAACGCCAGCACGAAGAACACGAGGCTGACGCCGTAGCCCATCAGCCCGAGCACCATCGTTTGCATGATCGTGACCCCATCGGGCAGGGCGACTCCCAGCGACAGTGCGAGGAGGGTATTCACGATTCCCGCCGTCAAACCCTTCACGCCCGCCACCCATACCGCATCCGCGGCTGCGACCTGACGTGTCAGGTTGTTGTCGATGGCCCAGCACAGGCAGGCGAAGCCTACCGCAAGCAGGCCGGTGCCCTGCGCTTGATTGTCTGCAGCCGGCCAGGCGAGCACCGCCCCGCCGGCGACGATGGCGGCCATGCCGATCACCACACGCAAACTGGTGTGCTCACGGAACACCAGCCAGGCCAGGAGTGCCGTCAGCACCGCCTCCAGATTCAGCAGCAACGCGGCGCTCGAGGCGCTGGTGTGTGCCAGCCCGTACAGCAGCGCGATGGGGCCGAGCATCCCGCCAACGCCCGCGGCACCGAGCAGCCAGAACCAGTCGTCGCGTTTCAGGCCCGAGGGTTTCCAGCCCCGGTCGCGCACCAAGCGTATGCATGCCAGCCCGAGGCCGCTAGCAAGGTACAAGAGCCCCGCCAGCAGCACCGGAGAGAGTTCGGCGACCAGCATCTTGGCCAGGGGTGTGCTCACGCCGAACAACCCGGCCGCAAGCAGTGCGCGGAGAACCCCAGGCTCCATCATCTTGCGCCCCCCGTGAGGCCCTAGACTTGAGGGAAGACAGCATGGACTGGCCCGCAACGGTGACGCAAGCCTGTCGCTCCGTGACGCCGGTCACTCACTCAAGGAATTCATGCCATGGACCCCACCACACAACTGCTCGATATCGAACGGCGGCTGTGGACCAATGACCCGGTGTTCTATCGCGAACACCTGTGGCAAGACGCCCTGCTGGTGTTCCCCGAGACGGGCGTCATCACGCGGGATGCAGCCGTGGAGGCCATCCTTCGGGAGAACCGGGAAGGACGGCGCTGGGCTGAGGTGCGTTTCGAGGGTGTGCGCAGCCTGGCCCCGACGGCCGACGTGCGGCTGCTGCATTACCGCGTGGTGGCGCGCTGGGCACACGAGACCTCGGCCATCGCCGCCTTGGCCAGCAGCGTCTACGCACATCGCGACGGGACATGGAAGCTGGTGTTTCACCAGCAGACCCCGATCCCCATGTGACCACCGCCCTGCGAGGCAGTCCATGCGCACGGAAAAGGACAAGATGCTGAGCGGTGAACTCTACGACCCACTCGACCCGCAACTGGTTGCGGAACGTCGGCGTGCGCGCCTGCTGTTGAAGCAGTTCAACGACACGCGCGACGATGAAGAGCGTGCTCGCGCCGCCATTTGCCGCGACCTTCTCGGCGCGACGGGCGAGGGCCTCTGGCTGCAGCCGCCGTTCTGGTGCGACTACGGCAGCAACATCCAGTTCGGCACCAAGGTGTTCCTCAACTTCAATTGCATCATCCTGGACGTGGCGCGCGTCACCATCGGCGATCGTGTGCTGTTCGGCCCGGCGGTGCAGGTCTATGCGGCGACACATCCGCTCGGCGCCATGGAACGAGGCAGCGGCCTCGAACTCGGCAAACCCATCCTCATCGGTGACCATGTCTGGATCGGCGGGGGTGCCATCATCAATCCGGGTGTGCGCATCGGTGCAGGTGCGGTGATCGGTGCCGGCAGCGTGGTGACCCGGGATATTCCGGACGGGGTGTTCGCGGCGGGCAATCCGTGTCGGGTCATTCGCGCCATCCCGTGAATGCGGGCGGTGAATCAGCTTTATCACAGAGACCCGGAGATCCATCGGAGCTCCGTTGCGGGTTCGCTGTGTCTCGTGGCCCGGTGTTGAATGACCTGTAATTAACAGGGGATTCGAGTTGCGTATTGTCGCTCCCTCCTGCAGAGACACGTTGATATAGTTCCGTCCATGCAGCTGAATGCCGACGTTCCAAACAACGACACGACCGCGCCCGCACCGGGGCGCTGGCTCTCCGGGCAACGCCATCTCGCCGGCGCCGCACTGAATCTGGCAGTGGGGCTTGGACTCGCCGGAGGCTTTCTCCTCATCTGGCAGGCCTGGCTGCTGGCCCGCGTGGTCAATGCGGCGGTGGTGGAGGGCACGCCGCTGGACAGCCTGTGGCACTGGCTGTGGCCGCTGCTCGGCGTGTTCGCGTTGCGCGCAGTGGTCGCGTGGGCGTCCGAGCAGGTCGCCTTCCGCGCCGCCGCGCAGGTGAAACTGGCGTTACGCGATCGGCTCTATCGCCATTTGCAGGCATTGGGACCCGTGTACCTGCACGGCGAGCGCAGCGGCGAATTGAGCAGTCTGCTGGTGGACGGGGTGGAAAAGCTGGAGGCCTATTACGCGCGCTTTCTGCCCCACATGGCCATCACCGCCCTGGTGCCGCTCGCCATCCTTGCCTTCGTGTTTCCGCTCGACTGGGTCTCCGGCCTGGTGATGTTGCTCACCGCGCCGCTCATTCCGCTGTTCATGATCCTCATCGGCAAGGGTGCCGAACGCCTCAATCAGAAACAATGGCGTCAGTTGGCGCGCATGAGCGCCCACTTCCTCGACGTCATCCAGGGGCTCACCACGCTCAAGCTGTTCAATGCCAGCCGGCGCGAGGCCCAGGTGATCGCCGCCGTCTCCGATGCGCACCGCAAGAGCACCATGGCGGTGCTGCGCGTGGCCTTCCTTTCCTCGCTGGTGCTGGAGTTTTTTTCCACCGTGAGCATCGCCGTGGTGGCGGTGTTGATCGGCTTCCGGCTGTTGTTCGGCGAGATGGCCTTTTTCCAGGGGTTCTTCGTGCTGCTGCTGGCGCCGGAGTTCTACCTGCCCCTGCGCCAGATGGGCACGCACTATCACGCGCGCATGGAGGCCATCGCCTCGGCGGAGCGGCTGATCGAAGTGCTGGAGACGCCCACGCCCAAACCGCCGGCGACGCCGGTGGCGCCGCCGGCCGCAGGGCCCTTCGCGATCACCTTCGACGCGGTGGCCTTCGATTATCCGGGCGGGCGCCGTGCCCTCGCCGGGACGTCGTTCCACATCGCAGCGGGTGAAACCGTGGCCCTGGTGGGCCCGAGCGGCTCCGGCAAGAGCACCACCATCAACCTGTTGCTCGGCTTCCTGCAGCCCGGCTCGGGGCAGGTGCGCGTCGATGGCATCGACCTCACGTACATGGAGCGCGATGCCTGGCTGCGGCACGTGGCCTGGGTGCCGCAACGGCCGCGGCTGTTCCACGGCAGTGTGCGCGACAACATCCGCCTGGGCCGACCAGAGGCGGGCCACGACGAGGTCGAACGCGCCGCCCGCCTGGCCCAGGCCCACGGCTTCATCACCCAGTTGCCGCAAGGCTACGACACCCCCGTGGGTGAGGGTGGGCAGGGCTTGTCCGGTGGGCAGGTACAGCGCATCGCCCTGGCGCGCGCCTTTCTCAAGGACGCCCCCCTGGTGGTGCTGGACGAGCCCACCGCCAGTCTCGACGCCGAGAGCGAGGCTTTGGTGCAGGCCGCCCTGGAGCGCCTCGCCGAGGGGCGCACCCTGCTGGTGGTGGCACACCGGCTGGCCACGGTGCGCAAGGCCGATCGCATCCTGGTGCTGGACGAGGGGCGCGTGGTGCAGGACGGCGATCACGATGCACTCATGGCCGCAGGCGGGCTGTATGCGCGCCTCACCGCGGCCTATCGCGGCACGGAGGTGCAACCGTGAAGGACTTGCTGCGACTGGCGCGTCTCGTGATCCCTTACTGGAAGCCCATGGCACTCGGCGTGCTCATCGCCTTCGCTACGCTGGTCGCCAACGTGGGGCTCATGGCGGTGTCCGGCTGGTTCATCGCTGCGATGGCGCTGGCGGGCCTCGCCGGCGTGACCATGAACTATTTCTCACCGGCGGCGTTGATCCGCACCTTCGCCATCGTGCGTACCGTGGGCCGCTACGGCGAGCGCCTGGTGACCCACGAGGCCACCTTCCGCCTGCTGTCAGGACTGCGGGTGTGGTTCTACGAACACCTGGAGCCGCTTGCGCCCGCTCGCCTGCAGCAATACCGCAGCGGCGATCTGCTGAGCCGCATCCGCGCCGACATCGACACCCTGGACAACCTGTACCTGCGCATCCTGGTACCGGTGGCGGTGGCGCTGCTCGGTGCCGTGGCCGTGGGCGTGTTCCTGGCGTGGTATCACCCCTCGCTGGCGCTGGTGAACCTGGCCTTCCTGACCATCGCGGGCGTGGTCGTCCCCTTCGTCCTGCAGCGCCTCGGGCGGCGCCCGGGCCGGGCGCTGGTGGAGACCAACGCCAGCCTGCAAGCCGGCGCAGTGGACGCCCTGCAGGGGATGAGCGAGTTGCTGGTGTACGGCGCCGGCGAGCGCCAGGCGGTACAGATCCGGCGCGCCAGCGGCGAACTCATCGCCGCTCAGGCACAGATGAGCCGGCTCAGCGGACTGGCGCAGGCCTCGCTGGGTCTGGGCGCCAACCTGACCGCCTGGACCATGGCGCTGGTCGCCATTCCCCTGCTCGGCAGCGGTGTGCTGGAACGCCCGGAACTGGCCATGGTGGTGTTGTTCGCCCTCGCCAGCTTCGAGGTGGTGATGCCCTTGCCCCAGGCCTTCCAGATGTTGGGACAGACCCTGGGCGCGGCCCGCCGCATTTTCGAGATCGTGGATGCGCGTCCCCAGGCACCGGATCCGGCCGCGGCATCGCCCGTGCCGTCGCATCATGGCATCGCACTGCAGGACGTCACGTTCAGTTATGGCCCCGGCGCGCCCCCGGCGCTGCAGGGGATCACGCTGGAGGTGGCGTCGGGGCGGCGCGTCGCCGTGGTGGGGGCTACCGGCTCGGGTAAGAGCACCTTGCTCAACCTGCTGCTGCGTTTTTGGGACCCACAGGACGGGCGCATCCTGTTCGGGGACCACGACCTGCGTAGCTATCGGGGTGACGATCTCCGTCGTCATTTCGCCGTAGTCTCACAAGCGACCCATCTTTTCACTTCCACGCTGCGCGAAAACCTGCGGGTCGCCAACCCGCTCGCCAGCGAGGCGGCGCTGGCGGCTGCATTGGACGTAGCACAGTTGCATGACTTCGTGGCCAGCCAGCCCGATGGCCTGGATACCTGGGTGGGTGAGGCGGGCCTGCGTCTCTCGGGCGGTCAGGCGCGCCGCGTGGCCATCGCCCGCGCCTTGCTCAAGGATGCGCCGGTACTGCTGCTGGATGAGCCTACCGAGGGACTGGATGCCGAAACGGAACGGCAACTGATGCGCGCCTTGTTCCGGCTCATGGAAGGGCGCAGCGTGCTGCTCATCACCCATCGCCTGGTAGGGCTGGAGGCCATGGATGAGATCCTGCTGCTCGACCGTGGGCGCATCGTGGAACGCGGGACTCATGTCGAGTTGTTGGCGGCAGGCGGCTTGTATGCGGGCATGCATGCCCGCCTGCACGACTGAAGACTCCCCCGCTTGCAAGGCCCGCACGACCCCGGGCTCCAGAAAAAAAGGGCGCTTCCATGCGCCGAAGGCGCGTCCAGGCGGACGCAGGGGTTTGGAGTGAGGGAGAACTCCGACTTGGTTATTGCAAGTGGAGTGCCATGTATGACTTGCGGGAAGCCTGCGGCGGTCGCTGTGCAAGCCATAGAAACGTCAGGTTATTTATATACACGCCCGGGGTGTGTGGCTATTGGGATGGTGTCGAAAATGGCATAGACAGCCAGCAATATGCGCCATGGATGACAATGTTGCGCCATGCTTCACGTGCCACCGCAGGCGGGCCCTGCTCGGCCCACAAGGTGTAGCGGGCGCCAGGGAGCGCAGCTCCGCCTCGCGCATGTGGGTGACGGAAGCAACGGTACGGTGGCCTGGGGCAGGCTCCTTTGTGCGTTCGTCGTCGCGGGGGAGTGAGCGATGCCCGGAAAAGCAGAGGGCGTCTTGCGGCGCCCTCTGCGTATCTTCCCGAGCGGCGGGCAGGATTTACTCGCCGGCCTTGTTCTTCAGACGGGTGATGCCCAACAGCTTCAGCACGTACTTCTCGTAGATGGGCTCGGAGGTACCCTTCTTCATCTTGCGCATGAAGTACTTCTCGAAGGCGATCTTCGCCCAATGCACCCACTTGCCCTTCTTGAACCAGGTGACGTTGCGCGGCGGGATCTGCGGCAGGGCCACGAAGGCCGCGCCGGAGTCGCCCAGGTCGGCCAGGCAGATGGCGTTCCAGGTACCGGTCTCGTGCGGGGTCTTGCCGGCCAGCTCGTCGCGGATGTTGTGCACGATGGCGGTGGTCATGGACTCGATCATGTAGCCGGTCTTGGGTGCGCCGGTGGGCACCGGGGTCGCTTCCACCGGCGGGATGGCGATGCACACGCCGAGGGCGTAGATGTTCGGGTACTTGGGGCTGCGCTGCTGCGCGTCCACGACGACGAAGCCGCGCGGATTGCACAGGCCTTCCACTGCCGCCACGGGTTCCACGCCCTTGAACGAGGGCAACATCATGGAGAACTTGAACGGCAGCTCGTGCTCCTTGATCACTTCGCCCTTGTCGTTGTGCTCGGCAACGAACATCTTGCCGGCCTCGACCTTGCTCACCTTGGCGTTACAGATCCACTTGATGTGGCGGTTGCGCAGCTCGGATTCCATCATGCCCTTGGAGTCGCCCACGCCGCCCAGGCCCAGATGGCCGATGTAAGGCTCGGAGGTGACCATGGTCATGGGCACGCGGTCGCGGATCTTGCGCTTGCGCAGGTTGCTGTCGACGATGGCGGCGAATTCATAGGCCGGACCGAAGCAGCTTGCACCGGCCATGGCGCCGATGATCACGGGACCGGGCTCGTCCACCAGCTTCAGGTAGTCGGCATGGGCCAGTTCGGCGTGATCCACGGTGCAAACGGAGTGGGTGTGACCGCCGTGGGGGCCGGACCCTTCCACTTCCTCGAAGGCCAGCTTCGGGCCAGTGGCGATGATCAGGTAGTCGAACGTGACGTGCTCGCCGCCCTTCAGTTCCAGGCGGTTGTCTTCGGGCACGATCTTGGTGACGGTGTCCACCACCAGGTCGATGTTGCGGCGTTGCAGGTAAGGCCGCAGCGGGAAGGTGATGTCGGAGCGCTTGCGCCAGCCCACGCCGATCCAGGGATTGGACGGCACGAACTGGAAATAGTCATTGGCGTTCACGACCGTGATGCGGTGCTCGTTACCGAGTGCATCGCGCAATTCGTAAGCGCAAGGAAGGCCACCGGTACCGGCGCCGAGGATCACGATGTGGGCCATTTGTCAGCTCCTCGAAGATCGAAGGGATCGAAGCAGCGTCCCGCTGCTGCTGCGGCGGGGGCGTGTTACAGTGTTTCTAAAATTACACAAGGGCCGTTACGCGTTACGCGTACGCCAAATCCGTACTGAGCCGTGTATCGTAGCGCCAAACGGGCGCGGATAAAACGTCAAATTAGGAAATCTGTAGCAGAAATGCGCTGCCCAGGGTCATGAGCAGCCAGGCGGTGGCGGGATGGAAACAGACTCGCCAGAAGGCAAGTCGTGGGATGAAGCCGGTGCCATGCACGAACCCCGCCGCGATGCCCCATAGCGAAACGGTGAGCAGCATGGCCCGTGGCTTCCCGTCCAAGGCCGCAATGGCTTGGGGCTCCAGGAAAATGAGGGCGCTCAGGCCGACTGCCAGCGCAAGGGAGAGCAGGCGGCCCCAGAGGGCATGGGGATAGGGGATGGCCACGACGATTCCTGCGAAAAGCCCCCGGCGCGCCGCGCCGGGGGCGGTGGGACGGCTCAGCAACCCGCGTCCAGGTCCTTTTCCGACTCCAGCCACATCACATTGATGATGCCGAAGGCGCAGGCCAGCAGGACGCCGAGGATCCAGGCGAAATACCACATCGTTACATTCCTCCTACAGGTCTCAAGGTCTGCAAGACCGGGGCGCCGTGTACACCCCCCGGTCCTGGCAGGCTCCAATCAATACGCCTCGTGCTCGTGGGCGCGGATGTGCTCCACCGTGTACTTGCCCCACATGGCGCGGTAGGTCCACACCGTGTAGCTGAGAATGATGGGCACGAAGATCACCGCGGCCCAGAACATCACCGTGAGCGTGAGGTGGCTCGACGGCGCGTCCCACACCGTGAGGCTGCTGGCCGGATGCGTGTTCGAGGGCAGCACGAACGGGAACATGGAGAAGCCCGCCGTGAGGATCACGCCGGCCATGCCCAACGAGCTGGACACGAAGGCACACGCCGAGCGGCCCAGACGCACGAACAGGATGGCCAGCGCCGCACCCCCAAAGCCGAGCGCCGGCGCAGCCATCATCCACGGGTAGGTGTCGTAGTTGCTCATCCAGGCCCCGTTGACGATCTCCACGCTCTTGGCCAGCGGGTTGGGCAGCGCATCGGTGGGCGGCATGTCAACGATGCGGAAGCCGTCCATGCCGCTTGCCAGCCATAGGCCGGCGGCGGCGAAGGCCACGATCATCACGATGCCGGCATAGGTGGCGGCGGTGCGGGCGCGGGAGGCAATGGGATTCACCGTGCGCCAGTGCAGCCAGATGGCCCCGTGCATCACCAGCATGGACAGGCTCACCACGCCGGCCAGCAGCGCGAAGGGGCGCAGCAGACCGAAGAACGAGCCGGTGTAGGTGGGACGCAGGAATTCATCCAGATGGAACGGCACGCCCAGGATCACGTTGCCGAAGGCCACGCCGAACAGCAGTGCCGGCACAGCGCCGCCTACGAACAGACCCCAGTCCCATGTATTGCGCCAGCGCGGGTCGGCCACCTTCGAACGGTAATCGAAACCCACCGGGCGGAAGAACAAGGCGAACAATACCAGCAGCATGGCGATGTAGAAGCCCGAGAAGGCCGCTGCATACACCGCCGGCCACGCGGCAAAAATGGCGCCGCCGGCGGTGATGAACCACACCTGGTTGCCGTCCCAGTGCGGGCCGACCGTATTGATGATCACGCGGCGCTCCTCGTCGTTCTTGCCGAGGAACGGCAGCAGCGCGCCGACGCCCATATCGAAGCCGTCCGTGATGACGAAGCCGATGAGCAGCACGCCCACCAACAGCCACCACACCAGTTTCAGCGTTTCATAGTCCAGGACCATTATTGATTACTCCTCTTCAACGCAAAGACGCCAAGGCCGTCAAGGAACGCAAAGGAACGATTCATACGGGTACATGGGAGACCTTTGCGATCTCCGCACCTTCGCGTTGGTCTTTCTCTTCGAAGTGATAACGGCCGGTGCCGAGGCTGGAGGGGCCGAGGCGGGCGTACTTGAACATCAGGTACATCTCGACGCACAGCAGCAGCGTGTAGAAGCCGACGAAGCCGATGAGCGAGAAGGCGAGATCGCCGGTGGTCAGCGTTGAGGTGGAAAGGTTCACGGGCAGCACCTCGCCGATGGACCAGGGCTGACGGCCGTACTCGGCTATGAACCAGCCGGTTTCGGCGGCGATCCAGGGCAGCGGGATGCCGTAGAGGGCGAGCTTGAGCAGCCACTTCTTCTCGCCTACCTGGCGCTTCGCGCAGTAGTAGAACGCCGCAGCGAAGATGAACAGCATCAGGAAGCCCGTGGCCACCATGACGCGGAAGGTCCAGAACAATGGCGCCACCTCGGGGATGGTGTCCTTCACCGCCATCTGGATCTGCTCTTCAGTCGCATCCACCACGTTATCGGTGTACTTCTTGAGCAGCAGGCCGTAGCCGATGTCCTTCTTCACTGCGTCGAATTCGGCGCGGAGTTCATCGGTCACCTCACCTGAGCGCAGACGCTGCAACATGCCGTAGGCGACCATGCCGTTGCGGATGCGCGCCTCATGTTCGACCATCAGGTCCTTGATACCTGTGATCTCCTCATCCGTGGAGCGGGTGGCGATGAGGCCGAGCACATACGGTATCTTGACGGCGTAATCGGTCGTCATGTTCTCCTGATCGGGAAGTCCGAACAGGGTGAACGCCGCCGGGGCCGGGTGGGTCTCCCATTCACCCTCGATGGTGGCGAGCTTGGTGCGCTGCACGTCGCCGAGCTCATAGCCCGACTCGTCGCCCAGCACGATCACCGACAGCGCGCTGGCAAGGCCGAAGCCCGCAGCGATGGCGAAGGAGCGGCGTGCGAAGCCGAGATCACGGCCCTTCAGCAGGTAGTAGGCGGAAATACCCAGCACGAACATGGCGCCCGTGGTGTAGCCCGCCGATACCGTGTGCACGAACTTCACCTGTGCCACGGGGTTGAACAGCACCTCGGCGAAGCTGGTCATCTCCATGCGCATGGTTTCGAAACTGAACTCGGACCCAACCGGATTCTGCATCCAGCCGTTGGCGACCAGGATCCACAAGGCCGAAAGATTCGAGCCGAACGCCGTCAGGAAGGTCACCATCAAGTGCTTGCCTTTGCTCAGGCGATCCCAGCCGAAGAAGAACAGGCCGATGAAGGTGGATTCCAGGAAAAAGGCCATGAGGCCTTCGATGGCGAGTGGTGCACCGAAGATGTCACCCACATAATGCGAGTAATACGCCCAGTTCGTACCGAACTGGAATTCCATGGTGATGCCGGTGGTGACGCCCAGGGCAAAGTTGATACCGAACAGCTTGCCCCAGAACTTGGTCATGTCCCTGTAAACCTCCTTGCCGGTCATCACGTAAACGGATTCCATGATGACCAACAGGAAGGACAAGCCCAATGTCAGCGGTACGAACAGGAAGTGGTACATCGCCGTGAGGGCGAATTGCAGCCGCGACAGGTCGACGACTTCTTCCGCAATCATGCAGTGCTCTCCTCTGGTTAGGTTTGGCCGCGCCCGGGTGCTGTTCCATGCCGGCTTGGCACCACACCGCGGCG
>JBAYQE010000074.1:0-13127 GCA_041677345.1 Thiohalomonadaceae bacterium | reverse complement strand
CGCCCATGCGGGTGCAGTACGACGACAACGACAGGGAATACCAATGCGAATTCAGACGTTGCTTCATGGTGGAATGGCCATTGGCCTGGGCCTCGCTCTCACGGCGTGCAGCGAGCCTGAAAGCGCGCAGGGCGTATTGATGCGCATCAACGATCAACCGATCACGATTTACGATTTCAATCTGCACCAGGTGAGCGGCGGCATGCCCAAGGACATGTCCGAAGCGAGCCAGCAGAAGGTCCTGGAGGCCCTTGTCCAGGCGGAACTCATGTACCAGAAGGGACTTGCCCTCGGGCTGGATGACGACCCGGGTTTCCAGCGCGCCGTCGCCATGGCGGAAGCGAAGCTTGCGATGTTGAAGCGCCAGGAGATGCAGGACCGGGTGTATCAGCGCGAAGTCGCTGCCAAGGTGCAGATCAGCGACGAGGCCGCGCAACAACACTACGAGAAACACAAGGCGGACATCACCCACGAATACCACCTGGGCTCCCTGCAGTTCGACGACGAGCAGCAGGCGCGCGCTGCGGTGGAACGCATCCGAAACGGTGAAACCTTCGAAGAGGTGGCCAACGGTGTGGCCGCGAAAATCCCCGGCTTCGAAAGCAGCGATGCCGAGGGCCTGCGCAAGTTGTGGGATATGAACTCCGTGCGCTGGCGGCAGATCCCGCCCGGCATCATGGAGGTGATTGCGGGCTTGAAGGCCGGTGACGTGAGCGATCCCATTCGCCACGACGGGCCCGTTTACGTGGTGCTGAAACTGTTTGAAAAGCGCGAGATCCCGGAAGCCGACTTCCCGAGCATGCGCGCAGAGGTGAAAGAGGTCTTGCGCACCGCCGCCCTCAAGGAACGTGAGAATCGGTTCTACGCAGCGCTACGCGCCGATGCCCGCATTCAGGAAGTGGCCAAGCCGCAGGCGGTCGCGCAGCTACAGACCGCGGCCCATCCTTGAACATCCGGGGCGGCGGGCCATCCCCGCCGCCGCCTGTGCATGTCGTATTCCGGGATGTCGACACAAACGGCTGATGCGGGAGGAAACCGCCACGCCAAAGGGGTTGGGAAATCCGTCCCCGCCTGCTCCGGCCGGCGATGTGGGCGGCCAAATGCAACCGGGCCGCTCGCGCGGCCCGGTCGTTTGTGTCACATGCAGTGTTCAGGCGGTGACGCTGCTCTCGCCAACTTCCTGGGGACCTTCGTCGATTCCGTATTCACGCAGCTTGGAGCGGAGCGTGTTGCGAGAAATGCCCAGCTCTGCGGAGATGCGGCTGCGATTGCCGTCGTAGACGTTCAGGAGCGTCTTGAGCGCCATGGCCTCCAGGTTACCCAACAGGCTGCGCACTTGGCCGCGGCTGATGGCGGAACGCACGATCCCTTCCAGGTCGTCGGTGTTTTCCGCAGGGTCAGTGCCGTCGGCGGAAAAATGGAAACTCGTAATTTCGCCGGCGCGCTGGCGGATGGCGGCCTGGAACACCACGTTCTTGAGCTGACGCACGTTGCCCGGCCAGTGATAGCGACGCGCCGCGTCCATGGCGCCATTGCTCACACCGGTGATCTGCAGACCCAGCATGGCGTTGGCCTTACCCACGAAGGCACGCACCAACCCGGAGATGTCTTCGACCCGTTCCCTGAGCGGCGGCACCACGAGCGTGATCTGCGCCAACCGGTAATAGAGGTCCTCACGGAAACGGCCGGCTTGCACATCGGCTACCAGATTACGGTTGGTCGCGGCGACGATGCGCACATCGGACACACGCTGCACGGATTCACCCAGGCGGTAGAAGGTACGGTCCTCCAGGAAGCGCAGCAGCTTGGCCTGGCAGCCCTGCGGCAGATCGCCCACCTCATCCAGCAGCAGGGTGCCGCCATTGGCGATCTCCACCTTGCCGGGCACGTCGCGCACCGAACCGGTGAAGGCGCCGCGCGCGTGGCCGAACAACTCCGCCTCGATGAGGTTTTCCGACAGCGCGGCACAGTTGATGGCCACGAACGGACCCTCCGCGCGCGCCGAATGCTTGTGGATACAGAAGGAGGCCACCTCCTTGCCCACGCCGGTCTCACCACCGATGAGGACATTGAGCTGGTTGGCCGCTGCCACCCCCACCTGTTTGAACACCTCCAGCATGCGCGGCGATTCGCCGAGCACGGCGGGCATCTGATCGCAGGGCGTGCTGCCGCCGTCGCGCGCCTGTTGGATGGCCACGCCGCGGCCGATGGCCTCGAGCAGGTGATCACGATCAACGGGATTGAACAGCACATCCACGGCGCCGAGACGCGTCGCGAAGATGACCTGTTCCGGGACCATGCGCGGCAGAACGACCACCGCGGGGATGGGGCTGCCTGAGAGCCGGATGAGCTCCAGCAAGGGCAGACGATCGTGCTGCTCGCCATCCTCCCAGACCAGCGCAACGTCTCCCGCCTCGGCCAGATCGAGCTTGTCGCTCCTGTCCACGACGGAACATTGGAATCCCTTCTCGCTTAACACGCGGGTCATCCAGATAGCGTGTTCCTTGGGACAGCCGATGAGAGCGATACGGGCAGTTGACACTCCCTTTCCCCCCTTGTTGGTAAAGCAAGATAGTGCTCGCCTGGTACGGGAGCTTTATTGGACAGATTCTATTTAGGGAATATACCTACACTGGTTCACGATTTCCACCATGTACCAACACCAATTCACAGTGAATTAAGGTTAGTGTGACTGGCGCTACCTGCAAGAGCTGCGGTTGAAAAAAGAAAGGCGCCTTCCGGCGCCTTTCTTACCCGACTATCTCTCTCTGCTATTTCACGGGGTGGATCACGCGGATGTCACGCGGGCCCCCCGGTCCATGGCACCCCCTGCACATCTCACCAAGGGGATCCGGATTGGCAAAATCCGCCTGCTCCGATGCGCCCATGTTCTGCGTATGCATTCTCACCTTCTCGCTGTCATGGCAGGAGGTGCACACCGACATGATGGGACTGAACTTGGTGTGGTTCGCAAGCACGTTCATGTCGGCCGCCAGTCCCGGATACGTACCGCCCGCCGGCGGCACATCCCCGGCGGGGTGCGCGCCGGTGCTCACCGTCGATCCCATGAGCGTGTCCGGCAGCACGGACAATTCAAAGGTGTATGGTGCGTCCTCCTCCGGGCCCGTCTTCACGTGACAGGTGGCGCAGTTGCCCACGCTGCGTCCCGTGGGGAAATGGCTGTTGCGTGCGGTCAGCGTGTCCGTGGTCAGTGTCTTCTCATCCAGCCGTGTCTTCACGCCGAATGCGGTGCTGCGCAGTTGATAGCCCTGCTCGCGTCGGCTGGAGGCATGGATGGCGTGGATCATGCGCTTGAAGTCCTTCGATTCCTCCTTCTTGCCGTCGTACTCGCCCAGCCTGCCCTGGCGCGCCGCATTGGACACGTCGGTGTTGTTGGGGTTGTGGCACATCACGCAGAGCTGCGGGTTGTTTCTCCCGGTGGGTCCGTGCTTGGCAAAACGCAGGTGACAGGAACGGCAGGTCTCCATGGCGTCCACCACCACCCGGCGTGGTTCCACCGGCACACCGCCGATGGAGAACGCCTTGGTGACATGCAGCGGCCGCACCACCGGCAGGTTCGAATTGGCCGGCGCATAGGGCTGGTCCTGTCCCTTGCGGTGATGGGTCTCCGTGCCCCAGGTGCCGAAAAGCTCGACCACGCCGCGCCGCAACGGATCGGGAGCGGCGTTGGACGTGACGACAAATCCGTTTTGCGTCGCCACCGTGCCCGTACCGCTGGCCGGTAGTTTTGCGGTAGGCAGGTTCACCACCGTGGTGTAGTAACCGTCCATGTCGGGTCCCTCTGCCGCAGACCAGTCCGGGGTCACGTCGAAGGTGCGGCCCGGCCAGACGTCATGGCTGGACTGGCTGTAATCGGCTTCACCCTGTGCCTTCCAGCCGATCACGAACTGGAAGGCGAAATTGGCATCCGTGCCATGCACCAGGGCCTTGTTCTGTGCCTTGTCCCACACACGCATGCGCACGGTCAGCGGCGAATTGCCGTTGCCGTCATCACCCCCCAGGCTCGCATCGGCGATCTGGGTTTCGATCAGGTCGGAACGAATGGCGACACGCGTGAAGCCCAGGTGGATGCGGTGGATCTCCTTGCTGCCCCGGTCGCCCAGCGCCATGGGCGTGCCCGCCAGCGAGGTGTTGATGTCACCGTGGCAACTGCCGCTGGCGCAGCCCATCCAGCGACCCGTGCCGCTGGTACCGCCCGGGTGCGCCTTGCTGCGCCAGTCACCCTCAGGAAGGTCGTCGATGGCGGTGGGTGCGGCAGCGTAACGCTCGCCGAGCATGCCCGGCAGCCTCTCCGCCGCAGCCCCCTTCCACCACACGACATCGTCGTGGCAGGAACTGCAGGCCTCCACGCTGCGCTGGCGCCAGAGATCACCGTCCTTGGTGACCTTGGCGAGCTTGAGCCGGTTCACCAGGGTTGCGTCATCCTGCGCCAGCTTCAACACCGCCGCCTTCGAGTCCGCACCCATGTGACACTTCAGGCAGTTGTCGATCCCGAAGCTGTTCACCCCGCCCTCATGAACCGCCTGCGGGAATTTCACACCGCTCCAGTCGAAGTTGTCGCTGTTGCGCAGGAAATACGGGATGTTCGCTTGTGCGACACTGGGCAGCGTGGCCCCGCGATGGATCTTGTGCACCATCTGCTTGAAATCGTTACTGCGCCCGGAATTGGCGTCCAGCGAACCCGGGTTATGGCAGGTCACGCACAGATGGGTCTCCACGCGGCTTTGGCCGTGCATGGCGAGTCGTTCATGACAGTTGTTACAGCTTTCCACCGTCACTATATCGCGGGTCACGCGGATGGGGCTGCCGTCCGGCACGAAGTCGTACCAGGCGTTGGCGGCGGTATTGCGAGCGAAGTCATCCGTGCCGAGGCCGTCGATGAAGGCGGCGACGCGGTGGGTGAGCCCGGGGTCGTAATCGACGACATACTCGTCATCCGCGTCGGTGGGGCCGTTCGCCACCACCCGCGAGCCCGCCGGCAACGCGGTGCCGTCCACGTGCCAGCACAGATCGCCGAGATTGTTGCCGGCGCCGTTGGGTACGCAGGTGATCTGTTGCGCCAACCCGGGAATGGTGATGCGTGCGGCGTTTACATCCAGGGCGAGGGTATAGCGGTACACACCGTCGCCGAGATGCTCCAGACGGGCGTTTGCCTCGGGATCGGCACCCAAGCCCACCCGTTCGGTGTTGGCACCCTGTACCGTGAGCGCGGCGGCCCCCAGTATCTGCTCACCCGCGGCACCGGCGCTACGCGCGCGCAGCAGGTAGTTCTGCCAGTCGTGCCCGGCCTCGTAACGGGTGCGTGGCGCCAGCTTGGCAAAGGTGAAGGAAACGTTGCCCCAGGTGGCCAGCAGGGTGTGCGGCGTGCCGTCGGGACGCTTCACCTCGAAGGTCACCACCGGATGGCCCGCGGCATTCACCTCCGCCCCGGTAATGCGCAGCAGGTTGTCAGGATCATCGGGGCCCGAGCGGCTCAACGGCCCCTGGCCGTCCTCCACATTGGCGCTACGCCGATCCGAATCGCCGCCGGGCATGCATCCGGTCGCGGCGAACATGGCCAAGACCACGGCGATCAGCCAGCACGGGCGGACCCGCGGCATCCCCGTCCAATGCGTTGGAACCATAAGTGTGTTTTCCTCCTCCGTTGTCCGGCCGCGCCGGCACTTGCAGCTGTGATGCACTTCTGCAAGAACGATGCCGCCAAGGAGAAGGCTTGACGGAACGGTGCCCGCGCGAGTGCCCGGGCCCCCGCGCTGCGCAGTGATTTACCGAAGGTGGGATGAAACTGACCACCGGCGGCACGGACGCCGATGGCTCGCCACGAGAGCGGGGTTTCAGCCCATGGCGGTGGCGTGGGGCGGCGTAGGCAACGGCAGGGAGTGCCCGGGCATGCTGCCGAAGTGATCAGTCATCATGAGTTTCTGGTGCGCGCCGCAGGTAGGGGCGCGTAGGCTGGCCCGCTGCCGGCTGAAAGCCGGCGTGCGGTGGCCTATGGTTTTCGCAGTAGCGGCCTCGGGAGTGCGACATGGAGCGCATCGAGGAACTCGATGAGGTGGCCGAGCGAGCGAACCGCCTGCGGCGGCGCTGCCTGGCGCGCCTGCTATTGAGCGGCATCCTCACCGTGCACGTGGCGCCGGCGGCATTTTTCCCGCCGGTACCGGTGCTGTCGGCCCAGGTGCTGCTGCTGGTGTTCGGCCTGTTCTTCGCCTGGGCGCTGGTGCGCTGGCGCCAACTCTGCGCGGATTTCTCGGGCCTGGAATTTTCCGCCTGGGCGTTCGAAAACGAGGTGGCCGTGGAGCCGCGCCCGATCCACTCCCTGGATGAGCTCCGTCCCCTGCCGGGCTGGCTGGTACCCCACGCCGGCGCCCCCGCAGGCCAGTCGCTGCTCTCCGCGGTGGAGGTCGCCGTGGCGGACAATGCACCGCTGTCCACCCGACAACGCGAGTGCATCGCCGCGCACGGCTGCGTCACGGTGTATGACGCCGTCAATCTCATCTATGCCGCGCGGGCCATGGCCCGCGCGACAACCCAACCAGCGAATCCTGCTCAGCCGTGATTGCAGCCACAGCCACCGTGGTGGCTATGGTCATGGCCGTGATCGTGGTTGTGCGAGGCGCGCATATCCGGCGCCGGAAGGGGCTCGCCCCGTAGCACCAGGCGCACGGCACCGACGGGATCGTCCTCCGATGTCACCAACACCTGGATGCCGCGCGCCGCCAGACGGCGGGTGAAACCGAAGCCGCAGCTTTGGGTGATGATAATGTCCATGCCGTCGATCGGATGTGCACCGTTCCCCGCAAATTCGTGAAACGAAAGCTCCTTGGGCAGATCGAGGCGCTCCACTTCCACAGGTTCACCATTGGCATCGGCCTCGAACACCAGAAAGCGGCGGGTCTTGCCGGCGTGGCCGGTGATGGTCCGGAAATTCTGGCTCGTCACCGCGATTCTCATCATCGTTCCTCCACGAGGGAAATCACCCAGCGCGCCATGGCGTCGTTCACTTCGGCAGCGGGCGTTTCCATGAAATTGATTACGAAACGGTCCCTCAACTCCGTGACGGCGATGGCGCGCGGGCGTAGCGCCATGGCCGTCGGACCTGGGAGGTTCAGCCCGAGACAGAAAATCACATGACGCGCCGCAATCACTTCCGGTGCGATATCCCCGCCTATTTCCCAGGTGTGCTCAAGGTGATCGAACACCGCGATGAGTCTTGCCTTCGGGTGTTCCTCGATACGGCGCAGAATGGCTTCCACCACCGCATCGGCATCTGCATAGGCACCCGGTTTGCCGATCTCCAGCGTGCTTACCGGGTACCTGCCCTCGATCACTTCCTTTTTCAACATCTTGCCTCCTCGGACCCGAGCACATCCGCCGCACCCCAACGGCTCCACCGGCTGCGCCCCTGCCCTCGTCTGCTCAAATCTTGCCCTCGCGCTTCAACTGCTCATACCACAGCGGATTGTGGTGATGGATGAACTCCACCGACGCATAGCCGCTCTTCATACCTTCCAGGGATTCACGCTCCTCCACCACAGCGAAGTAGATGTGCGCCACCAAGCCGATGAGCACGAGAAACACTGCCGCGGCGTGCACCACCAGGGCCGTTCTGAACAGTGCCCCGAACAGCGGCGAGGCGGCGAAGGAGAACAGCTTGGGTGCAAAGAACAAATAGAGACCGGAGACAGCGATGACCACCGAAGCGAGGATGATCATCGTGCCGAGCAGACGCTGTGCGCCGTTGTAACGGCCCTGCGGCTCCAGCTCGACCTGCTTCATCAGGCCGAACAGCCTTGCCAGGGTGACAACCGTGAAGCGCAAGTCATTCAGCACACGCCCGGGGGTAAGCGACAGCACCCCGCGCAGGAAGGGCTTCACCACCCCACGCCAGCGCACCAGCACGAACAGGGCGATGCCGATAACCCAGGCGAGGCCGACGAGGCCGTGGCCGGTGATCACCACCGCGTTGCCGCCCACCAGGTTCTGCACGAAGCTGGCCCAGAACGCCGGCGCCAGCCGCAGGCTGTCACCGGATATGACGGCCAGGCCGCTTGCCACCAGCAGCGCCCAGCACACGGCGTTGAACCAGTGCAGGCGGATGGTCCACAGGTCGCGCACCCAGACCATGCGCGGTTCGCGTCGTTCACTCATGTCCCTTCTCCTCGCCGCCCGCCAGCGCATTACGACGGTCGATGATCTTCTTGACACCGGCACCCAGGAATGCCGCAACCATGCCGCCGATGCCGATACCGGCCGCCGGATTCACCACATCACTCAGGATCTTCGCCTGCAGGTGCTGTCCTACGGGACGCGGCAGAACCTCTGCGGGCAGCGGCGCGCCGCCGGTGTGGTAGTAATGACTCGTGCCGCCGGGCACCTCCTGCGTGGTGAGCTGCACCCAATCCTTCTCGCGCAGCAAACGGCTCACTTCCGATGCGGGATCGTTGGCATCGCCGAATTTGAGCGCACCGCCCACGCAGGTCTGCACACAGGCCGGCTGCAATCCCTCGTCCACGCGCGGCTGGCAGAAGGTGCATTTGGAAATGGTATTGGTCTCGGGGTTGAGCCAGCGGGCCTCGTAGGGGCAGGCCGGCACGCACAGTTCGCAACCCGAGCAAAGCTCGTCGTCCACCAGCACCATACCGTCCGCGCGCTTCCACGCGGCGCCCGACGGACAGGCCTCCACGCACGGGGCATCGTCGCAGTGCTGGCAACGTCCGGGGAACAACTGTACGACAGGAAAACCGTCGGCAGTGGACAGCTCCACTTCCTTCACCCAGTCGCGCGAATAGCCCAGCGGAGTCTGCCACTCGGCGCGGCACGCCACCACGCAGGCCTTGCAATTGATGCAGCGGGTAATGTCCGCAAGCATCACGTAACGCTCAGTCTTCAAACTCATCTCCAGTTTGCTAAGCCGGGTCGATGCGCAGGGCACCACCCGGCGATTCAGCCATGGTCGGGTTACGGCTTGCCTCACCCGACCTACGGATAACGTTCTCGTTACTCGCCGACGCTGACGACCGTCGGCGCTGGGCCCGTGCTGCCTTGGCCCGCCGCATTCATGCCTTTTCCACCCGTACCAGCCCGCGCCCCATGCTGATCGTTCCGAGGCGCTGGTCCTGATCGGCGGAAGCCAGTTCCGAGTCGGCCGCACCGCGCCCATAGGCAGTGGTCATGCGCGGGTCGAAGTGACCGAAGCCATGCACCATGAACACCGTGTCATGGCGAATACGCTTGGTCACCTTGGCGGCCAGGCGCACAGTGCGTCCCTTGCGGTCCGTGACGCTCACCTGATCACCATCGCTGATGCCCCGCGGCGCCGCCGCGTCGGGATGGATCCACAGCACGTTCTCTCGCATCAGGTCCGCGAGCCATGGATTGTTCTGGGTGCGTGCGTGGGTATGAACGCCGATGCGTCCGAAGGTAAAGTGGAACTCACCTTCTGCCGGTCGTACCTGCGCCTCGTAGTCGAGTGCATCGAGCATGCCCAGGCGCTCAAGCCCGCTCGGCACCAGTTCCACTTTGCCACTCGGCGTGGCAAACACCGAGGTGCCACCGTGCTCGCGCGGGAAGTTCTTCGCGGGATCCGCGGGGATGGTGATCACGCCCTTCTGTTCCAGTTCCGCGCGTGACAGGCCCACCTTGCGCAGACGTTCATCGATCAGATCGGCGACGCTCTCGTGCGGAAAGTAATCGCCCAGACCGATGCGCCCGGCGATGCCCTTGCAGATACTCCAGGCATCGCGTGTGTCGTGCAGCGGCGCCATGGCCGGCATGCGGATGGCAACGAAGCCCTCGCGGGCACCGCCCGTCTGCAAGTCGTCATAGCGCTCCAGGTAGCTGGCCTCCGGCAACAGGATGTCTGCATAGGCATTCATCTCGTTGGGCGTGATATCGGCCGCCACGTAGAAGTCCAGGTTCTCCAGCGCCTTGCGCACGGTGGCGTAATCGGTGCTGTTGGCGAAGCCGTTACCGCCCGCGGTGATGAGTCCCTTGACGGGATAGGGCTGCTGATTCGCGATGGCCTTCCACATCTCGTTGGTCAGGCCGTAGTCCACATTGGCCAGCGGCCAACGGTCACCTGCGCCATCCGCACGCGGCGCATTGGCATGCGGGTATTCCGGCAGCGTCGGCTCCGGCAGCGGGAAACCCTGGGGTGTGAACACGCCGCCATTGCGGTCCCACACGCCGAACAGCGAGTTGAGGACGGAAATCGCCACGGCCGTGCCGAGGTCGTTGGTGCTGCGCGTCAGGCGGCGCGGTGCATACACCAGCACGGCAGGTGCCTGCGCGGCCATTTCACGGGCAATGCGGCGGGTGGTGGCGGCCGGGATCTCGGTTTCCGCTTCGGCCCATTCGGGCGTATAGCGCGCAACGCGGCGTTTCAGTTCGTCGAGGCCGGTGGCGTAGGTGGTGATGAAGTCACGATCGTAGAGTTCTTCCTCGATCACCACGTGGATCAGGGCGAGCAGGAAGGCGTGATCGGTGAGCGGGCGGATAGGCAGCCACTCCTGTGCCTTGGATGCCGTGATGGTAAAGCGCGGATCGGCGTACACCACCTTGGCACCGCGCGCGACGCCTTCCACCCACGCCTTGGTTTCGCCGTTGTGCAGCGACTCAGCGATGTTGCGCCCCAACATGAGCACGTAGCGGCTGTTCTGCAGGTCCACCGTTTCGTTGCCGGTGAGATTGCGCCCCACCACAAGCATGTTGCCGACACCGCGCGGACCACAGCACAGACCGAATACGGGGCTGGTGGTGTTGGGTGTACCGAAGGCGTGGGCGAGGCGGTGATATGGTTTTTCCCAGGTGCCGTGGCCGATCATTGCCAAGCCTTCGGCCCCGTACTTGGCCTTGATCTGTGTGAGGCCGTCCGCCACGCGATCGAGCGCCTCATCCCAGGAAATGCGTGCCCACTTGCCCTCACCGCGGGCACCGACGCGCAGCATGGGAAACTTCAAGCGATCGGGGTCGTACGCAGCCATGAGGCCCGCGTTACCCTTTGCACACACCACGCCGTAGTTGTTGGGATGTTCCGGGTTGCCGTCGATCTTCACGGCACGGCCGTCGCGCACGCGCACCTTCACGCCACAACGCCAATAACACATGTCGCAGAAGCCGAATACTTCGGTGCTCGGCTTGAGTGTCTCCGCCGCATGCGGCGCGTCGATGCGTGCAAGGGCGCGGCTTGGCAGGCCGGCGATACCCAAACCCGCCACACCGGCGGCACCACCGAGGAACGCACGGCGACTCGGCTCAAAAGGCTTTTTCTTCATCTGTTCTCGTTCAAGTGCAGGAAATCGGGATTACGGAGCACGCGCGCCCCCGCGCGGGGGCGCGCATATCGCTGCGGAGCAGGATCTTCCGTGAGGGTTCAGGCAGCGATGGTGCGGCTCGGCGCGGGCACACGGCGGTAATCCCAAGCGATCACTTCGCGCAGGAAATGGGCGGCCATGCGATAGAACAGCGGAGGCTCGCAGGCTCGCAGTGCGGCCGCGAAACGCGGCACCCACACCGCCAGATGTTCATGCAGCAGGGTCGCCTGGGTTGTGAGCGTGGACTCCAGTGCGTGGTGATCAGCAAGGTAGGCCATGAATTCCAGCTCGGAAACCAGGTGATCAGGCAGCAGCCCGCTGCGACGATCCACGTCGACGCCGTGATGACGCATGAGCGCGCGCACTTCTGCCGTGCTGCGGCTCATCAAGGTCTGTTCGTTTTCCAACCAGTACGAACCGTAGGGCTGCGCCAACACCTTGGGCTTACCGAGTATGAACAAGCGTGCATATTCGGCACGCAGTTCATCGGCATGCTCATACGTATCGGCGATCTCGAGCAGAGGCGGTACCCAACGCGCATCCACGGGCGAACGGTAGATCACCCGCCACATCAGCGCGCGTAGCGCATCGTGGTGTTCAGGGCGCGGCTCATCGAACAGAGCCGCTCCGAGCATGTAAAGGTGGGCTCGCATCATGAATCTCCCCTTGGTGGCAAAAAGGCCGCGTGGAACGGCACAAGACCGCGTGGTTGGAAACGGTCTTGGGGAGATGCTATGGGGCGCCGTCAGTACGGCGCATTGAAATCCATCAATCCACGGAGAGTTGTTTCAAGGCAGCCGGATCGCAACTGAAAGCCTGCGCAGATTCTGTGAGAATTCCTTTGCGCTTGAGATCCGCGACGGCGCGGCTCGCCGATTCGGTGGTAATACCGAGCATGGCGCCCATGTCCTTGCGGCTGAACAGTGGACACAGACCCACGCCGCGTTCATCCACCAAGCGCAGCAACAGGCGCACCACGCGGTGGTGTGCGGAACCGGTGGAAAGTTCGGTGAGCCATGCGTCCGCCTCGCTCAGTGCATGGTGCCAGCGGCGCATGAGTTCCTGGTGCAGCCCGGGGTTGTCACGGTCGAGCCGGGTCAGCACCGCGGAAGGGAGGCGGCACAGGAGCGCTCGTTGCACCACGATGGCGTCATGCTGGTAACGCTGGCCGATGAGCGCCTCGAGGCCGAACACGTCGGTCGGGCGGACCAGGCGCACGATACGGTGGGCGCCGTCAGGAAGGTATTGCACCAGCTTGACCACGCCCGCTCGCAGGGTGAAAGCGGCCGTGCCCGGACTGCCCATGCGATACACGGACTGGCCCGGGGGGATCAGCAGATCGTCGATGTTCTCCTGGATCTCGTCGAGCAAGGCCTCGTCGAGGCCGGCGAACAGCACCGAGTCGCGCATGCCACAGCTGCGGCAACCGGGTTCACAGCGGAGACTCTTTTCGCTCATGGTGAAAACGCCAGTGGTATGCGGCGATTGTAGCGTGCTTGGCATGAAAAAGGGGTCTGACAAATCGGACATTTGTGTGAGGGCGGTTTGCCAATACTGACATATTCATCATATTCATGACGAGACGAAGGCCATAGCTTCCGGGCAAATCCCTAGCTTTGCAATAAGCCATATTCCCAATCACTCTGGACTCGTCCTGGCGCGAAGCTTGCTCAGGCATTGGCTTGCAGAGGGAAAACGGCAGCCGCCGATCTCCCCGACACATTGACGTACGACAAGAGGATTCACGATGCGATTGCAGCATTTCCCGGTGGCGTGGTTTTCCACCATCATGGG
>JBAYQE010000073.1:0-13491 GCA_041677345.1 Thiohalomonadaceae bacterium | reverse complement strand
CACATCAAGCAGGCCGCCATCGAGGCCATCAAGGCCGGCTTCACCAAATATACGGCGGTGGACGGCACCCCGGAGTTGAAGGAAGCCATCATCGGCAAGTTCCACCGCGACAACGGGCTCTCCTACACCCCGAATCAGGTGCTGGTGTCCTGCGGCGGCAAGCAGAGCTTCTATAACATGGCCCAGGCCCTGCTGAACCCGGGCGACGAGGTCATCATCCCGGCGCCGTACTGGGTCTCATATCCGGACATGGTGCTGCTGGCCGACGGCAAGCCGGTGATCATCGAAACGGGCCTGGAGCAGGGCTTCAAGATCGCCCCCGCGCAACTGGAGGCCGCAATCACCCCGCGCACCCGCGTGCTGGTGCTGAACAGCCCGTCGAACCCCACCGGCAGCGTCTACACCAAGGCGGACTGGGCCGCCCTGGGCGAGGTGCTGCGCCGCCATCCCCACGTGCTCATCGCCAGCGACGACATGTACGAGCACATCTACTGGGGGCCGGAGGGCTTTTCCAACATCCTCAACGTGTGCCCGGACCTGTACGACCGTACCGTTGTGCTGAACGGTGTTTCCAAGGCCTATTCCATGACCGGCTGGCGCATCGGCTATGCGGCCGGTCCGCAGAAGCTCATCGGCGCCATGAAAAAGGTGCAGTCGCAGAGCACGTCCAATCCCACCTCCATCTCACAGGTGGCGGCGGCCGTGGCGCTGAACGGCGACCAGACCTGCATCCAGACCATGCTCAAGGCCTTCAAGGAACGCCATGATTTCGTGGTGGACGGCTTGAACCACATCAAGGGTTTCCGCTGCCTGGCGTCGGAAGGTGCGTTCTACTCCTTCCCGGACGTGACCGAAGCCATTCGCGCTGCGGGCCTGAAAGACGACGTTGAACTGTCCGAGCGCCTGCTCAACGAGGTGGGCGTCGCCCTGGTGCCCGGCTCGGCCTTCGGCGCGCCCGGCTACGTGCGCCTGTCCTTTGCCACCAGCAAGGAAAACCTGTCGAAGGCCCTCGAACGTATTGGCGGCGCTCTGGGCTTCAAGTAAGAATCAGATTTGTCCTACGCGAGAAGGCGCTGATGCCTACGCTCGCGGGCTTTCTCTCAAGGCGGCCGATGCGTACTCTACACGCCACAGGGATGTGGGTGTGACAAGGAAGTCCACTGATACCGGAGGGGAGCAGGATGCTCCCCTTTTTTCTTTGCCGGATCAGGGAAGATATGCGCGCATTCGACACCCGAGTTCCGTTGCAGGAGCCCAACCCTCTGGGCCGTTTGGCGACGGCATATCCCACCCGCACTCACCGACGGACTGGCCACGCAGCTTGCACTGGCCGGGTTGTATTTTCCTGCCACGCCGGCTCTTGTGCCCCACTTTTTGTTTTCAGATTTCTCCTACACGACATTCCGTCTGTGACTACACGCCAGGGCTTTTTCGCGGCCGGTTCGACGGGTAGTCTACGCAGCCCAAGGACGTGGGTGTGACAGGGAAGTCAACTACGCAGGAAGGGGAGCAGGATGCTCCCCTTTTTCATTTCCGGATCGCATATATTCTGTTGCATGCCTGCCACCGAAGCTACCGGACACTTTTTCCTCGCAGCCTGCACCGTCGCCCTTGACCACCTCCAGGTCCGTATGTACCATACGCGCCTCACGATTCCCCGGTAGCTCAGTCGGTAGAGCAAGTGACTGTTAATCACTGGGTCGGCGGTTCGAGTCCGTCCCGGGGAGCCATGTTAAAAAAGCCCGTTATCACGGGCTTTTTTGTTGTTCGGGATTCCTTCCGCCGGCATTCCCTACACGCCATTGAAGCGCCGTCGTCACGTTGCGAATATCAGCGAACCGGGACGATGTGTTTCACGTAAGTGCGTGCGCGTCGAAGCGAAAGGCGGTGTGTTCACACGGTCGCCGTGCATCACGATCACTGCACGTGCGTGTTGTGGTGGGCCGCGTTGCCAGGCTGCGCCAGAATCGGTAGAAATGGCAGGCGGGGAAGCGAAAAGCGCGTGTGCCCACAGTACCGTCTGTCCACACCACCTACCTCGCGTGGGCCATTCATTTCCAAGGGAGGATCATCCAGGCATGGCAGCGCTCTCCATTGCTGAACTCATGGAATCCAGTGGTGTGAAGTTTGGCACCAGCGGTGCCCGCGGGCGTGTCGCGGATATGACCGACCAGGTCTGTTACGCCTACACCGCTGCTTTTCTCCAGCACCTGTCCCGAAGCCACGATTTGCTCCCGGGTGGCCGTGTCGGTGTTGCCGGAGACCGTCGGCCGAGCACGCCGCGCATCATGCGCGCTTGTGTCGCCGCCATCATGGATAGCGGCTTCGAACCGGTGAACTGCGGTCTCATACCCTCGCCCGCCGTCGCCGCATACGGTATCCGCCATCACATGCCGACACTCATGGTCACCGGCAGCCATATCCCTGACGACCGCAACGGGATCAAGTTCAACACGGCGCAGGGCGAGATCCTCAAGGCCGACGAAGTCGCCATCCGCGCGGAAACCGTGGAGCTTCCCCACGGGCATTTCACCGCAAGCGGCACGCTCACCGCCCCGTCCGAGTTGCCACCTGAACAAACCGCTGCCCTCGACGAATACATCGCACGCTACACGAATTTCTTCCCGGCCGACCTGCTCGCCGGCAAACGCATCGCACTCTACGAACACTCCACCGTCGCCAGTCACGCCTTCGCTCGTGTTCTGGCGCACCTCGGTGCCGACGTGCTTCGTCTCGGACACTCTGACGTATTCATACCCGTGGACACTGAGGCCATCCGCACGGAAGATATCGAATTGGCACAGCACTGGGCCGGGGAATACCACTTCGACGCGATCGTATCCGCAGACGGCGACGGTGATCGGCCCCTGGTGGGCGATCGCACGGGTGCCTGGCTGCGTGGTGACGTGGCCGGCGTCCTGTGCGCGCACTACCTGGGCATGGATGCCATCGTGACACCCGTGAGCAGCAATACCGTGGCGGAGAAGTCGAACTATTTCCGCTCCGTGCGGCGCACACGTATCGGCTCACCCTATGTCATCGAGGGCATGAACGCGGTGCTGTCCGACGGTTATGCGGCGGTCGCGGGCTACGAGGCCAATGGAGGCTTCCTGCTCGCCTCCCCCATCGAACGGGAGGGAAGGCGGCTGGAGGCATTGCCGACCCGCGATGCCATCATCGTGGCGCTCGGGATCCTTGGTCTTGCCGGTGAACGAGGCTGCACCGTCGCCGAGTTGTCCCGCGCCTTACCGCCGCGCTTCACCGCCAGCGACCGTATAAAAGAATTCCCCAGCGACCAGAGCGCGCGCATTCTGGCACGGCTGCAGGAAGGTGACAGGGCAGAGATTCTCGCCCGTCTCGAGCGCATCTTCGGCAGCACCTTCGGTACCGTGGCAGAGATAGACACCACCGACGGCCTGCGCATCACCTTCCGAAGCGCGGAGATCGTCCACCTGCGCCCATCCGGCAACGCCCCCGAGTTTCGCTGCTACAACGAAGCGGACGACCCAGAGCGTGCCGCCGAGATGAACCGCACGTGCATGGCCATGCTTGCAGACTGGCGGGAACGGCCGCCCGTGTAGGCGGCCACACCGCGTCTGGCTTGGCGAAACCGGCACACTTGAGGGCATTGCCTCCCATGTGGCGGTTACGGCGTATGGGCTCAAGCGTGGAATCCGGCCAAATACGCCCGGAACTCCTCCGCCAATTCCTCGTGCTTCAAGGCATATTCCACCGTTGCCTTGAGGTACCCCAGCTTGCTACCGCAGTCATAACGCTTGCCTTCGAATCGATAGGCCAGAACGTCTTCGTCCTCGAGCAACGCGGCAATACCGTCCGTAAGCTGGATCTCACCGCCCGACCCCCGCTGCGTCTTCTCCAACAAGTCGAAAATGCGCGGCGTCAGGATGTACCGGCCCACTACGGCCAGATTGGAAGGCGCCACCTCGGGCTTGGGCTTCTCCACGATGCTGGACACCTTCGATAGGCGCCCCGTGCCCTCGTCCACACTCTTCACGATGCCGTACTTGTCCGTCTCAAATGCCGGCACCTCCTCCACACCAAGCAAACTGCACTGCCGTTCCTCGAAGATGTCCGCCATTTGCCGCAGTACACCGCGGGGACCGTCCTCTATGAGGTCGTCGGCGAGGATCACCGCAAACGGGTCATCCCCCACGACCGGACGGGCGCAAAGCACCGCATGCCCAAGGCCCAGCGCCTCCGGCTGACGCACATAAATGCAGGAGGCACCATCGGGGACTACACTTCGTACGATGTCCAAGAGTTGCTGCTTGTTCTTCTTCTCGAGTTCGCTCTCCAGTTCGTAGTTCTTGTCGAAGTGGTCCTCGATCGCACGTTTGGAGCTGCTGGTAATGAAGATGAGCTTGTCCACCCCCGCCGCAACCGCCTCTTCGACCGCATACTGAATGAGTGGCTTGTCTACGATGGGAAGCATTTCCTTGGGATTGGCCTTGGTGGCCGGAAGAAAGCGGGTGCCGAGGCCCGCGACTGGAAAAACGGCCTTGCGAATTCTTACCGTGTTCATTTGTTGCTCGCTTCTTGCGGGGGAGGAAGGTCATCCACCTGGTCCAAGGTGGCTGTGAATGATAGTATATTTTCCGTTTTTGGGTCTCCGAATTCATGGATTTACAAACGACGAACATGGTTTCTGACCGCCGCCTTCTCAAAGACCATGGTTCTTTGATTTCGGCCGCCACGCGCACGCTCGATGCCTTGGCTGTCGTAGTATCTGCCGTCCTCGCTTACGCATTCCGCTTTGGCATCAGCGGATTTCCCATGCCAAAGTCATACATTGCAGTCGTCGCGATTGCAGCGCTATTGACGCTTGTCATGTTTCCCAGTTTTGCCGTGTACCGCTCCTGGCGCGGCCGCAGCATGTACAAGCTCTTGTCACGTTTGGCCGTGGCCTGGGGAACCGTGCTTATTGTACTGGTTTCAATGCTTTTCCTATTCAAGGCCGGTGCCGATTACTCACGTGCCTGGTTTATCTATTGGGCAGGAATCGCTTTCCTACTGCTCTTTTCACTCCGCTTGATCGTATTCCGATTCCTGCGTGCGATGCGGAAGCGCGGATGGAATCACAAACGTGTACTTGTGCTTGGTGCCGGCAGTTTTGGTCGCGCGATTGTGCGCCGAGTGGTGCATGCCCCGGAAGTCGGCTTCGACATCGTCGCGCTGCTTGACGATTATGAAAAACATCATGGGAAGATCTTCGCTGGAGCCAAGGTTATCGGCGGCCTTGATCTCGTCGCAAATGCGGTCGAGCAGTACGGTGCTGACGAGGTATGGATAGCCCTCCCACTCAAAGCAGAGGCTAGAGTCCGCGACGTTCTCCGGGAACTTCGCCACAGCACGGTGAACATTCGTTATCTGCCCGATATCTTCGGCTTTACGTTGCTTAACCATTCAGTCAGCGAAATCGCAGGGATTCCTGTACTCGACCTAAACGTCTCCCCGATGAACGGTCCCAACCGCATCATCAAGGCACTGGAAGATCGCATCCTCGCAGCGCTGATCCTGCTCCTCATTTCCCCATTGCTGCTCGCCATCGCCATCGGGGTGAGGCTAAGTTCCCCCGGCCCGGTAATTTTCACGCAATTACGCCACGGCTGGGATGGCAAGCCAATCAATGTATACAAGTTCCGCACCATGAAACTTCACAACGAGAACGGTGGTGCAGTTACCCAGGCAACGCGAAGTGATCCACGCGTTACCCGTTTTGGCGCGTTTCTTAGGCGTACCAGCCTGGACGAGCTCCCTCAGTTTATCAACGTACTTCAGGGCCGTATGTCCATCGTAGGGCCGCGTCCGCATGCCATGGTGCACAATGAACTATATAAAGAGCACGTGGATGCGTACATGCTTCGACATAAGGTCAAGCCCGGCATCACGGGTTGGGCACAGGTGAACGGCTGGCGCGGTGAAACGGACACCATCGAGAAAATGGAGAAACGGGTCGAACATGATTTGTACTATATTGAGCACTGGTCACTTTTCTTTGACTTGAAAATAATCGTGCTCACCTTCATCCGTGGCTTCATCAGCAAGAACGCGTACTGACGTTCGACATGAACTGACAATCCGGAATAGACCAGTGCCATACAGCCGTGCGCACAGCGGAACTCCGGCCTTCACCTATCGTCACCGCCCGGCTGACGGTTCGCAGCCCATCGCACTACCCGCTCGCTGATGCGGATTTCAATCCGACCAACCTGTCGCGCCGAGCATCGATTTGATCAATCAGTGACTTGATCAGGTCAAGATAGGCCTTTCCTGCATACTCCGCGTATCGGTTTGCCCTTGCTTGGCTCGACTCATCATAGAGCAGGGATGCAATCTCTTCAGGAGCAACCTTCTGTATGCTTCGCACACTGAAATAGCGATCAAGAATCCCTGCACGCCGGCACAAATCATAGAATTTGCTGCCCTCCCTGAAGAACTCGCTGCGCCTGTACGGATCCGTATGCACGATCGGGGTGTTATTGGCAAGACAACTCACCAAGGCATGAAACCGTACACCTACATAACCTGCTGATGCACTTAGCAACTGGTACCACTTCAACGGTGAAAGCGGTAATCCGATGTTGTGTTCCGTTGCAGCGTATTCGTACGGGTTCTCGGGATTTGCCATGCCCCATAAGGCGAGGCTGCGCGCGTCCAATGCCTCCCTCAATCTCCCGATCCAAGCCTCTGAGAAGGGGCCTGATAGAAGCACCACCCTACTGACATCTTCCGTGATCCTGTCTTCTTCCGGGACGGTGAAGGTCAGCGGAAGTGAGAAAATGGGATCAGGGACCACTTCCGCGTCGACGGCGCCGCCTGTCAATCCTGAAACCATCTTCTTCGTCCAGTCATCACGAACTGTCACCCTGCTGAATCGTGATAACCCTCTGCGCAACCCCTCGCGGAAACCGCCGAATGCAAATTGATGGTTTGTACCATGCCCACAGGCGGCTATGCTCGCAGCAAACAAACGGTCCTCGTCTTTCAGCCAGTTCAGATAGTAGGGTGGCACTGCGTGAGAGAAATGCAACGAACCCGTCTTCAGCCACTTCCACAGCGTATACGGGTCGTACTTCGAACGAAACTCGAATACCGTGTCACTACCGACCAGCACCCCATCCAGTTCGTCGACACAGTACTCTCTCAATTCATCTTCGCTGCCAATCAGCTCCGACTGTTTCAAGTACTTGTTCACGAATCCTGCATGGGCGGCGTGTTGCTCCTCCATGGTCTGCGCGACAGGTTCCCCCAAATTTCCTACTGTGGGCCGGTAATTCACCACCACGGGTTCACAGCCGTGGTAGCGTAGCGCCTGCTGGGTGGCGAGTGTTTGCAGGTTCGCACCGAGATTCGAGATTGCGTGAAACGTGAAAATTCCGATCTTCACCATATATCCCCAACTGTAATTACGCGAGGAGTTCCCTCTTCACGCAGTCAATAACCGAGCGTTCCCCGGCATGTCCCCATACTTCTATCTGAATGGCAGTCAGCGCGAACGACGCTGAATCGCTGTCATCGTTTCCCGTTGTTGATACGCAACAGCGGGCTTGGAAAAGCCTCGTCGACACGCACCGCAATTTTCCCCTTCGTTGTGTCGGCTAGAAACACGAGGAGTCCGCGCGGGTAGTCGATCGCGTATCTCCACAGCAGCCTTGGCTCGTCCAGTATTCGAAACGCCCACCGAAGATTCAATTTATCCACGATGCGCGGGTAATAACGGATGCCCTTGGACGCTGTCTGGTGCAGGAACCCGCCGCATGTGAATCCCAACCCATGCCACCCGCTCTGGCGCACTTCGATCAGAAATTTTTCCTGGAGCGGAGCACCCATACCCACAATAATCAAATCGGGATTCAACGTCGCAATACCAACCGCTGCGTCTCGCCACTCGCTTTCGCTTTCGAAATAGCCATGACGGTAACCGATCACGTTGAGGGTGGGGTACTGCTCCTGGAAAGTTGCTACCGCCCTATCGACCACATCCTGTTTCGAACCCACGAAATATACGGTCGCGCCCTCGGCACATGCCCGATTGAACAACACCGGCGCCAGGCTGGTCATATCGAAACTGATACGCCTCACCTGTTGCCTGCCGAACAGATTCCAGAGCCAAACGAGTGCGACACCGTCCAAGTAGAAGCCATCCAATTCCTCGGCCACTGCATTTTTCCGCAGGTGAAGGTAGGAATATGGATTAAGGAACGAAAAAACTCCCCGTTGCTGCGTGATCGAGATATCCCGCCTCATTGCTATGCCTGCCTCGGAAAAGGTAGCGCAGCCAGACCAAGCGCCGAGGGGTCGATATTCAGGATGCGCTTACATTGGACATACAAGATGCCATTAAAGAAGACGTAACTCGCCAACGCACTGTAAGCTGCCCCGATGGCACCGAGTTGTTTCACCAAAACGATGTTGAGCGTAATGTTCACCACTGCGGTCATGACCATTGCATTGACGGTTGGCCTGAGATGACGCGTCATGTTCAACAGCAGGCCCACGGGCCCAAAGAATGTGTTCACCCACTGTCCCAACAAGAGTACGACCAATATCGGATGGGCTGCGGCGTAGGCTTCGCCGAATACCAGCAGCAGAAACTCCTCGCCTAGCAGGCTCAAGCCGACCACGAGGATCGTGGTGACCAGTGTTGCCAAAGCAGTGCCTCCCGCGACTGTCTTACGGATAGCATCGTGCTCGCCGGCCGCCCAGAGTCGCGCGACCTGCGGGCTCAGGATGGTCGTGTAAACGAGTTGGACGAAGCCGACTAGTAGCGCAACACGGGCAGCTACTTGGTAAATCGCCACGTCCTCCGCTCCGGCAAGGAACCCCATGAGTACAACGTCAGCCTGCTTGATTAACATCTGAACGGTGGCAATGAACGCCAGAGGCATGGCCGCAGACAACCAATGTGTGCCGGCGAACTGCGGACCAGCTTCTCCCAGTATGGCGAATGCACGACGCTTCAACCATAGAACCCCCGCGATGAATGCAACCACGGCAGCGCACAAGTGCATGGCCAATACGTGTGTCGTGGTGGCCGTCTTCACCACGAGCGAGAGTGCTACCACACCCAGCAGAAACACCAACGGTCGGATGATCCGTTCCGGCACACCTCCCAACACTACCGCACCGAGCCCTGACATCGCTCCCGCCCGTACCAGATTGAAAGCGAGGAACGGGATACTGCATAGCGCCAAGAGGGGTACCATGCCCTCCACGTAGACATTGCCGTCTGGAATGGCATGGGTAGCGAGTAAGCCCAGCAAAACAACCGTACACGTGATGGCGATAGTGACCCGCGCCGCCCAGAGCAGCAAGCCCTGTCCACGGGCGAGGTGTTTCAATTCCCGGTACGCAGCGAGTTCCCGCACCAGCAGTTGTGGCAGACCTGCACTGGCGGGTACTACCACCAAGGTTGCCAGAGCTACCCAGAATGCGTAGACCCCGTAATCAGTCGGTACCAGCAGGCGCGCGACCAGTACATTCGCCAAGAACGCGGCTGCGACCTGGAATACCAGCGACAACCCCGTAGCAATTGACTGTCTGATTAACATTGCCGAACCACAGGCCGCGAATCCGTGTGTGTTTCCGGTTGCCTGCTTGATATTCGATGCTCGGCAAGAGCCGCGCCGAGCAGGCACGCAATGACGAGACCGCCCATCGCATCGAGATAGAGCTCTTCAAAGATGGCAATTGTGAACAACGCGACACTCAGCGCTGCTGCCTGAACGTTCACATGTTGTACTCCGAAGATCCGGTTCCGGAACAATGACAACAATATCAATATCATTCCCAGACTTCCTACCACACCATACTTATATGGGAGTGCGAGCCACGTCGAATGTGAACCAAGCGGAAACCGCAAGTCCTCCACATCCGTCTGGCTACCGTACCCCAAGGGATGTGCGGCGATAGCTTCCGCCGTGCGTTGATAGATCTCGAAACGCACCGTGGCGGAACCTTCGCCCCGGAGCAGGATCAGCTCTGTGAGTAACGGAACCAAAGCAATCGCACAGCCCACCACCAATAACCCCAGCAGGATGCGCGTGCGCGTATTCCCCCAAAGCATCGCCATAGTCAGGATTCCAAGGTACAGCGCCAGGATCGATGTGCGTGCGGTTGTGTATGCCAAGTTGAACAACACGATCGGCATCATTCCGGCAAGCACCCAACGAATCCGGCTTCCGCTGAAGGACACCCATCCAGCAAGGACGTATACGCAAAAGCTTGCGAGCACCGCTCCGTAAGATGTCGCATAGTCAAAGGTCCCACTCAAGCGCAGGTAGGGTTCACCGGCAAAATAGCCCTCCGTGGCAATTTGTTTATTCACCAAACGTCTACCGAAGTCCGTCGCTGCAAGAATGTCAGGCATCATGGATGCCGCAGGCGTTTCATGATTTAGCGTATCTGAAAACGTGATCGCCAGTACCCCTAGAAGGCACGAAAAGAGCAGTATGCTTGCGATAGGTTTCAGTATGCGTGATTGCAGTCGTTCGCTTTCGCAATTCGCCAGATACCACGTCACCACGACCAGGGTCATGATCAGGTACAGATCCCTGAACCAGGTAAGATACCTGACACGTTCCTCTATCCAGAATGCCGCCACGATGGCCCCGGCCACCAACAGCGTACAACCCAATATAAATGCGAATAGGCGCGGGGAAATCGGGGTACGTTGCTTGAACGTCAGAAGCCCCCCCACCGGAAGAAGGACCATCCAGGCGAATCCGTCCAGACCAAGGAACCAGAGTAACGGGTAAGCCGTCAGCAGGATGGAAAGGGGCGTCAGCATCTGAACCCGGAGAGTAGCCTCTTTGTTGTTTGGTCGTTACGAGCCGCTACTCTGAGTGGGAACGGCAGCTCGCGTGACATCCCGAATAGCTTGCACAAACCTGGTGCCGTAGCTTTCGATATCGAGGCTATGTACGAACTCCTGGCGTCCAGCCTCATTGTATCGCCCCCCCTCAACCATTGCGATGATGTTCAAAATGCCTTGCCGTATGCCGGGTCCGGAGAATGGACAGGCCGTTCCATAACCGTTGTCGACCACCTTCTGCGCAACCAGCGAGTCACCATCACCGAGCACCAGAATCGGTTTCCCAGCAACGATGAGCTCTACAAGTTTCGATGGCAAAAACTGGTGCTCTGTTCCCGTTTCTGTCGCACCGATGACGATGGTGAAATCGACATTTCGGTACCGCTCACGTATGACGTCGAACGGGACCACACCATGGTGATCCCAGCCATTCCCATGCGCGGCCAGATCTGGCTCCCATCCCCCGAAGAAATCCACATGTACACGGCGTGAGTCCCGGTTGATCTCGCTGATAGCGTCCAGGATTTCGCGTGGAGAGCTTCTGGCATAGAAGTTACCCGCGTACATACCATAGAGAGGACGCTCCGGCATCTTATTGGCCCGCTTCAGACTGGATAAGAACATGCGGTCCTTACGGCCGATCCCATAGTCCGGGAGCTCCCGGATTTTCGTGCTCTGGTGCGGATAGCGGCGCTTGAGTTCGCCGGCCGAGACCTGCAGTCCGTGGCGGAGCATGACCAAATCCGATTTCCGTACTACCAACGACTCCAACAGCGGCAGAAAAAATGCCCAGGCGCCCAGTCGGTGCGCCTCATAGTTGACCAGTGGATCCCGCAGTTCGACCACCCAGCGAGAGAATTTCACGCGCACCATCAACCCAATCACATGTAACAAGATCGGGTTATTTGGCGTGTAAAGCACCGCCTTGTCATCGAGCCGATGCGCTACTCGCGCGGCTGGTATCACCCACCTGATGTAGCCAAGCAATGGGCGTGCCATCCGGCCGAGATACGATGATACCGACTTCACCTGGTATTGCATCGAGGGATAAACACGGCGAAACATCGGTGGCACTCGTATCACGCGTATCTCACCGTGCGTAATATCCGTCGCATGACCATCCCGTGCGGGTGCCAGGACCGTCACCTTGAATCCTTCTGCTACCAACTCCTCGGCAATTTCATACATCCTGCGTGCACGATTCCCGGGCTCCGGCGAGAAGAAGTCGACAACCATTACGACATGGGATGTGTCGCCCATTGCTACGTCCAGTCTACGCACCGTGACAATCGCCGGCTTTATCTTGTCGATACCTGCTGACGTTCCTTGTTCCAATAGGAGCGACAAAGAATCTTGCTGGTATCACACCTGTCCGCGTACTTCTTCGCGATGTCCGTTACCTCCATCAACAGTCCATGTTGAAGGGTGGTGGGTTTCAGTCCCAGATCAAGGAAACAGTCATTCGAGACGTGCAGTTCATTCTCGTCGGCTTCTGCACGAGGATTCGGCAGGAACTGCACATCTGCCCCTGTGATGTCCGATACCAGCTTTGCAAGATCTCGAACCCGATGCGTTTCAGTCATCTGATTGAAGATAGTGACACGGTCCCCGGGTGCCGGCGGGTTTTCCAGCGCCAGTTGTATGCAGCGAACAGTATCCTGGATGTGAATGAAGGCTCGTGTCTGACCTCCCGTCCCATGAACGGTAAGCGGGTAGCCGATAGCCGCCTGCATCAGGAAACGGTTCAATACGGTTCCGTAATCTCCGTCGTAATCGAACCGATTCACCAAGCGTTCATCAAGCGCAGTTTCCTTGGTATTCGTTCCCCACACGATTCCTTGGTGCAAGTCGGTGATCCGAACACCGTCATTTTGGTTGTAAAACGCAAAAAACAGCTGGTCCTGGGTCTTCGTCAGGTGATAAACACTTCCAGGATTGACGGGATAGAGGATTTCCTTGTTGACGATTTCACCCGAATCGGTGACAACCTGCACATTCAGGTAACCCTCTGGTATCTTCATACTCGCAGTGCCGTAGCCGTAGACCCCCATGGTCCCAAGGTGCACGAGATGTATGTCGCGGCCAGATTCCACAATCGCGCAGAGCACGTTATGCGTTGCGTTGAGATTGTTATCCACGGTATACATCTTTTCGCGCGGCCCCTTCATCGAGTAAGGTGCTGCGCGCTGTTCAGCGAAATGAACGATGGCCTCTACCTGCTCTTCCTTCATGAGGTCCAACAATCGTTGGTAGTGGCGTGAAACGTCGATATTCACAAACCGAATGTTCTTTCCGCTGATCTCTTTCCAGGCCTTGAGCCGTGTTCCCATGGGCGCAATCGGCGTGAGTGAATAGGCCTCGAGTTCATTATCGATATTTCGGCGGGAAAGGTTGTCCACGATGACAACCTCATGTCCGCTGGCCGACAGGTGCAGTGCCGTCGGCCAACCGCAAAAGCCATCGCCGCCAAGTATCAGCGTCTTCATAACGTACCTCAGTCAAGAGAAAAATTTGCGGCTATTGTATTGCAGGCTGACGCCGGTGCATGACCGCCGTTTCGCCTGACCGCTTACCACCGCATAACTGACAATCCGGATCCGCGTTGCTCATCCACTGCGTTGGAGTGTCAACGCGCGCAACCACCCACACATGTTTTT
>JBAYQE010000072.1:0-13521 GCA_041677345.1 Thiohalomonadaceae bacterium | reverse complement strand
GGTCGGCGAGTACAAGCAGGACCTCAAGGCCATCGAGGCCGTGCGTGCCAAGTACGAGGAGCGCCTGGTGACGGCCGACGCCGCCGGTATCCTGGGTGATCAGGAACTGCGCGACTACACCGTGAAGTCCGCCAAGGTGCTGTTCGGTGACAACTGCGCCGCCTGCCATGGCGGTGGCGGTCAGGGTGGCCCGAACTACCCCGTGCTGGCTGACGACGACTGGCTGTATGGCGGCGACATCAACACCATCCAGGCCTCCATCGCCAACGGCCGTATGGGCATGATGCCCGCCAAGGCTGGCGTGGAGCTGTCCGAAGCCGAGATCGACCAACTCGCCAACGCCATCGCGCAGGGCCAGCCCACCTCCACCCCGCTGTTCATGGAGAAGGGCTGCTTCGCCTGTCATGGCATGGACGGCAAGGGCATGCAGGCCCTGGGCGGGGCCAACCTGACCGACGGTATCTGGCGCTTCAGCGGCACGGTCGAAGGCATCAAGTACACCATCACCCATGGTGTGAACGACCCGTCCGACCCGGAGTCGCGCAATGCCGTGATGCCCACCTTCGGCAACACCAAGCTGTCTGAGACCGACATCAAGAAACTGGCTGTGTACGTGCACCAGCTGGGTGGTGGCCAGTAACAGGCTCACAGAACCTTCAGTGTCACCGGGACCGCATGGCCATGGCCATGCGGTACCCTGCAAACGAAGAGGGGTGTAAGAAATGGATTGGGTAGAACTGAGTGCTTACCTGTCTGTTGCCTTCATGGTCGTCATGATGGTTTTTCTTGCCATCAAGGTTCGCAACCTGATGAACAAGAAGTAAGCAGGAGCGTATGTCCCGCTAGGGAGCAGAATCGGAGGGGGCAGCGATGCCCCCTCTTTTTTTCGAGGCATACACCACAGCGGGGGATTGCGAATTCGTATAGAGGGTGTCTATCAGGCCGTGCTAATATGCGGCGCCACGCCGGATAGATAACCAGAAACTACGTAAACTGCTTACAACCTGGGCCCTTCGGAGCGATACCGAGGATGTCCTCGCGCATACAGCAGGCGTTTGGGAGGGAGTTGTGACTACTGAAACCGACAACACGACCCGTCAAGGCCATGTAGACGAGTTGTACGCCGAGCAAAGCGTTTGGCACGTAAACACCGGTGGCGAGACCATCCATGCCAAGCGCATGCCTGGCACGTTCCGCACCATCAAATGGCTTACGGGCTCGCTCTGGCTGATCTTTTTCTTCGGCCCCTACCTCCGTTGGGGCGACAGGCAGGCGGTACTGCTCGACATCCCCAACCGCCAATTCCATATCTTTGACATCACCATCATGCCTCAGGACATCTGGATGTTGTCCCTGACGCTGCTGTTCTTCGCGATCCTGCTCGCGGTGGTGACCTCCATAGCGGGCCGTGTCTTCTGCGGTTACTTCTGCTTCCAGACCATCTGGACCGACGTGTACACCTGGATCGAAGACAAGCTCGAAGGTAACCCGGCCCAGCGGCGCAAGCTGGACAAGGCGCCCATGAGCCTGGAAAAGCTCAAGGTGAAGGTACCGAAGCACGCTGCCTGGCTCGCCATCGCCATGCTTACCGGCGTTTCGTTCGCGGCATGGTTTACCGATGCCTATGAGCTCTGGCGGGGCTACCTGACCCTGTCGGCGCCGACCGTGGCCTGGGCCGTGCTGGCACTGTTCACCGCGGGCACCTACGGCCTCGCCGGCTTCATGCGTGAACAGGTCTGCTTCTGGCTCTGCCCGTATGCCCGTATCCAGGGCGTGATGTATGACAGCGAGACCATCCTGCCTTCCTACGATCGCCGGCGCGGTGAGCCGCGCGGCAAGATGAAGAAGGGTGCGCACGATCCCGAGAAGGGCGACTGCATCGATTGCGGCCAGTGCCTGGCGGTGTGTCCCACGGGCATTGATATCCGCGACGGGCAGCAGGAGGGTTGCATCACCTGCGGGCTGTGTATCGATGCCTGCGACAGCGTGATGCAGAAGATCGACAAGCCCCTTGGCTTGGTGCGCTATGCCTCCCTGGACGAGCTCGAGGGCAAGCCGGCCATCAAGTTGTTCAAGCGCCCGCGCGTCCTGGTGTATTTCACCATCCTGACCCTGGCGGCCGGCGGCATCCTGTACGGTCTGTCGCACTTGGCCGGCATCGAGCTGAAGGTGCTGCACGAACGCCAGCCGCTGTTCGTCCAACAGAGTGACGGCTCGATTCAGAACAAGTATTATCTGAAAATTCTCAACAAGACCGATAAGCCAGTTCGCGTCAATCTGACGGCGGAAGGCCCGGACCAGTTGGAATTGGTCGGAGGCGGCGAGGTCGAGTTGCGTCCGGGTGACATCACGCCTCACACGGTGTACGTGCGTGTACCCCGAAAGCAACTGAAGAGTGAGTCCACGCCGGTCATGTTCCGCATTCTCGCCACCGACGATCCGTCCCTGGCGAGCGAGCGGGAAAGTGTGATTTTCGGACCGGACTAACCGTTCCGTGACAGCGGAGACGAGGTCAGAGTCAACATGAGCGAAAGCATCGACAGTTTTCACCACGGGGTTTCTCAGTCCAGCAAGCGCGCACTGCGCAATCCGTGGGTGCTCGGGTGGCTCGCCCTCGTCGCCGTGGTCCTGGGGGTCAACATTTTCATGATCTCCCTGGCCTTTATCACCAATCCCGGCCTGGTTTCCGAGGACTACTACGAAAAGGGCCGCAGCTACGAGCGGACCGTTCAGCAGCGTGCGGCGACTCGCAGTGCCCTGGGGTGGGATCTCGCCCTGCAGGCACCCGAGCACATCGTGTGGCAGCGCCCGGCGGGCTTCCGTCTGCACGTGGCCGACAAGGTGGGCCTCCCGCTCGGAGGTGCCACGGTCACCGTGCACGCGTTCCGTCCCTCGGATGCCGATGCGGATTTCACCATGCCCCTCGCAGAGGTCGCGCCCGGGCAATATGTCGGTGATCTGGAATTTCCTTTGAAGGGCAAGTGGGACCTCGTCGTAGCGGTCAAACAGGCGGAGCATAGTTACCAAATCGCCCGTAATGTCTTCGTCGACCCGAACTGACCTCAACCCGACGGCGCCAACGCCGCAAGGCTGCTTCCACTGCGGCCTGCCCCTTCCGGAAGGAGAGGCGTTTGAGGAAAGCATTGAGGGTACGCGCCGACAGTTCTGCTGTATCGGCTGCCAGTCCGTCTGCAAGTTCATCTACGACTCCGGGCTCGAGGGCTTCTACCAACGCACACCTGAGGGCACGCTGCTGGCACCGCCGCCGCCCCCGCCCAAGGACGTCGCGCTGTTCGATGTCGATGAGGTCCAGGAGGAATTCGTAACCCGCTCCGGCAACGAACGCGCTATCCACCTTTTGGTGGAGGGCATCCACTGCGCGGCCTGTGTCTGGCTCATCGAACGCACGCTCGGCGGCATGGACGGGGTGCTCGCAGCCCACGTGAATCTCAGCGGCAAGCGTGTGCAGGTGCGCTGGGACAACGATCGCCTGAAACTCTCGGCCATCATTCGACGCCTGGCCGACATCGGCTACACTGCGGTGCCCTATGACCCGGAGGCGGCCGAGGGGCGCCTCAAGAAGCAGGATCGCGACCTGCTTTTCCGCATGGCGTTCGCAGCCTTTACCGCGTCCAACCTCATGTGGACGTCCATCGCCCTTTACTCCGGTGCCTCGCAGGACGAGTTCCGCAGCCTGTTCCAGTGGGTCGGTCTGGTACTGGCGCTACCCACGCTGCTCTATTCCGGCTGGCCCTTTCTCAAGGGCGCCTGGACGGGCTTGCGTAACCGCCATCCCACCATGGACCTGCCCATCGCCCTGGGTGCCACGGTCACCTTCCTGTATTCCAGCTATATCACGCTCACGGGTAGTACCACGGGCGAGGTCTACTTCGATACGGTGGTGAACTTCCTGTTCATCATCCTCATCGGCCGTTACCTTGAAGGGCTGTCCAAGCGCCACGCCGTCGCCTCCACCCAGCGCCTGCTCGATCTGCAACCCAAGGGTGCCACGGTGCTGCGCGAAGGCAGGGAAGAGACGGTGCCCATTCGCGCCGTAAAGGCAGGCGAACTGGTGCTGGTGCGGCCGGGTGACAAGATCGCCGTGGACGGGCTGGTCGTGGAGGGTCGCGGCGCCGTCAATGAAGCCATGCTCACGGGTGAGTCGGTACCGGTCACCAAGGTGGCCGGCGACAAGGTATCTGCCGGGACCTTGAACCAGAGTGGCGCCCTCACGGTGCGCGTGGAGGCCACGCTACGTGACACCGCGCTCGGGCGTATCATTCGATTGGTGGAGGAGGCGCAGGCCTCCAAGGCGCCTATTCAGTGCACGGCCGATCGCATCGTGCCGTGGTTCGTGTTCGTCACCCTCGCGCTGGCCTCCGTCACCTTCCTGTACTGGGTAAATACCGATTTCGAAGTGGCGCTCATGGCCGCTACCTCCGTGCTCATCATCACCTGCCCGTGCGCCTTCGGCCTGGCAACACCCATGGCCATCGCCGTGGCCTCCGGACTCGGTGCGCGCCATGGCATCCTGGTGAAGAACGGCGCCGTGCTGGAGACCCTCTCCAAGGTCACGCACGTGGTGTTCGACAAGACTGGCACCCTCACCGAAGGGCGGATGCAGCTGACCGAAACGGCCGTTGCGCCGGACCAGGATGTTGATCGCCTGCTGGCGGCGGCCGCCGCCGTCGAACGCTTCTCCGAGCACGTCATCGGCAAGGCCGTGCTCGCCGCAGCCAAGGAACGGGGCCTTGCCCTGCCCGAGGTCAGTGATTTCGAGAACATGCCCGGACTCGGCGTGCGGGCCCGCGTTGCCGGCGAGCGCATCGTCATCGGCACCGAGAGTTGGCTGGCACAGAACGGCATCACCGATGCCCACGCCTTTCGGGACGTGGTTCAGGGATGGCAATCGCAGGGTACGACCACCATCTACGTGGCCGTGGAGGGTGGCTGCCGCGGGGTGTTCGGTATCACCGACGTGCTGCGCGCCGACGCCCCGGCGCTGGTGAAAAACCTGCGCGCCGCCGGCATCCGCATGACGCTGCTCTCGGGCGATCGCCGCCGGGTCGCGGAAGCCGTGGCCGATCGGCTGGGGGGCATGGAGGTCATCGCCGAGGTACTGCCGGAGGACAAGGACCGTGTCATCGCCGGCCTGCAACAGGGGGGCGATTACGTGGCCATGGTGGGTGATGGTATCAACGACGCCCCGGCGCTTACGCGCGCCAACGTCGGTATTGCCATCGGTACAGGCACGGATGTCTCGGTGGAGAGTGCCGACATCATCCTGGTATCCAACGAACTGGATACCGTGCGCCTGGCCATCGCGCTGTCCCAGCGCACACTGCGCACCATCAAACAGAACATCACCGTATCGCTGGCCTATAACGCCATCACGGTCCCGCTGGCCATGGCGGCCTTCATCACGCCGCTGTTCGCGGCCATCGCCATGCCGTTCAGTTCACTGTTCGTCATCGGCAACGCCGCGCGCATCCGCACCTTGTTCAGGCAGCGGCGCGAGACCACGGCGCCGATGCCTGCCGTTACACCGGTGGAGGTGAAATAATGGAAGTGATCTACACGCTCATCCCGGCCATGATCGTGCTCGGTCTGGTGTTGGTCATGATCCTGGTGTGGGCCGTCAAGAAGGGCCAGTACGAGGATTTCGAAGGCGAGGCCAACCGTATTCTCATGGACGAGGATGAGCCCAACGGGCCGCGCAAGAAGAAGGCCGATCCCAACTGGCCCGACGCGGACGAGGATTGAGCGGCGACGTGGGCTGATTTCACCGGAGCGAGCTTCCGCTCGCGAACAGCGCGGCAGGAAATCGCGAGCGGAAGCTCGCTCCCACCCACGAAAAATCGCTGGCGCGCTAGCGCACCACTGGCACGTCCTGTAGCGGGCGGGTAAGGCGCTCGAAATCGGCAGGCAGGACGTACTGCAATACCTCCTTCTTGCGCTCGCTGATGGCCACGTCGAGGCCGAGTTCGGGATAGAGCCAATGCTCCACCGGTTCGTCGCCGGTCTCACGACGCCGCTCGGCGGGAACGCCGAAACGCTTTTCCACCTGTTCAGGCGACAGATTGACGGACGGCATGTAAGTAATGCTGTCCACGGCCATTTGGCGTACCCGTTCGACGTCATCAGGCGCGAGCGTTACCTTTTGCGTGCCGCTGCCGAGCTGGCTGGCACGGATGCCCCGGTCATACATGGGTTCGAGCATCTCCGTGGGCACAGCCACGCCCAGCACCATCTTGGCGTCCAGGCCACTGAGATTCACTGGATCGAAATAGGCTTCCACCACCCGCGCCGCGCCCGGTGCGTTGAACAGGGTCACCTCGCCCGGTGTGCCAAGCAGACGCTCGGCTTCGGCGAGGGAGGTCTCACCCAGGGTGATACCGAACACCTGCGTGCGACCCTCCGGGGTCTTCTCGATCTGCCAGGGGAGATCCCGGGGCCTCTCCGGCTCGACCAACAAGGCCGGTGCGATCACGCCCACCACGATGGCGAGCGCAACCACGCCAAGCACACCCAGAATGATCTTTTTTTCCATTTCAGGCCGCCTCCGTCCGCGGCTGTGGAATGTGTTCGCGCACCCACTTGGGCATACCCCCGTGGGATGCCTGCTGCATGGCATCCGTCTCGAGGATGATGAGTACCAGTACGGTGACCATCACCGGCAGGATCATGGCGCCCAGGATCGCCCAGTGCTGGGGCTTGGGGTCGCCGCCGGCGAGCAGCAGGATGGCAGCCACCAGGATCGACACCACTGAAAGCATGCTCAGGAACATGCGGCTGCGTCGCGCCGCCACCTGCCAGTGACAGCTGACGAACCACGTATCCCGGGTGAGGCTGCTGCGGGCACGTATCAGCGTGTAGATGAGGACACTGGCCGAGGCGATGAAGATCGGCAGCAGCAGGAGCGGGTAGGACGTCGCTACGCCCAGAGCGGCCGCGAACAGCAGAATATGGTTCGTGATCAGGTTGATGAGAAACAATTCGTGCGGTTGGCGCGCCTGCTTCTTCTCCTGGTCGGAAATCTCCAGTGGCATGGTCAGTTCCCCTTGGTGGTGCAAAACCTTCGTCACGGCCACATGAACCGTGATCTGCATTATTGGTACGAGCATTCTACCCGCACTGGTGCCTGCCGGTGCGGCCGGGTGGTATTTCCAGCGCGGCCCTGCGCCGGCTGAGCCGCCTGGAGGCGCTCAGCCGGGCGGGACGTGCAGCCAGAACGTAACCGGCCCGTCGTTGACCAGATGCACTTGCATATCGGCACCGAACACGCCGGTCGCCACCGGGACGTGGGCAGTGCGGGCACGGGCGGACAGGTAGTCGAACAGGCGTCGGCCATCGCCCGGGTCGGCCGCTGGGGTGAAGCTGGGGCGCATACCCTTGGCGGTGTCGGCGGCGAGCGTGAACTGAGGCACCAGCAACAGCCCACCCTGCACGTCGCGCAGGCTCAGGTTCATGCGGTCCTGCGCGTCAGGAAACACACGGTAGCCGAGCAGGCGCTCCAGCAGGCGCTCAGCTTGCGCCTCGCCATCGCCCCTTTCCACCCCCACCAGCACCAGCAGGCCGCGACCGATCTCGCCCACCACCTCACCGGTGACCTCCACGCGGGCCCCGCTGACCCGCTGCAACAGCCCGATCACGCGAACCGATCCGCGAACGCATCCGTGGCGCGTATCAAGCCGTCGGTGTTCCCCGGCTCGGCGGCGGAATGACCGGTATCGGGGACGATGTGCAGCTCGGAGCCCGGCCAGGCCCGATGCAGTTGCCAGGCATTCTCCACCGGGCAGATGACGTCGTAGCGGCCGTGCACGATGACCCCCGGGATGTCCTTCAGGCGACGGGCGTCCGCCAGGATCTGGTTGGGATGCAGGAAGCTGTCATGGGCGAAATAATGACACTCGATGCGTGCCAGGGACAGGGCGGTATAGGGATCCGCGAAGTGGTCGATCACTGCCTTGTTGGGGCGCAGGGTGGCGGTGGAACCCTCCCAGATGGACCAGGCCTTGGCGGCGGCCATGCGGGTCACCTCGTCTTCGCTGGTCAGGCGCCGGTGGTAGGCATGCAGCAAATCGCCACGCTCCTCGGCCGGAATGGGCGCGAGGTAGTGCTCCCAGTGGTCAGGAAACAGGCGGCTCGCGCCCTCCTGATAGAACCAGGCAATCTCGTGCGGCCGGCACAGGAAGATCCCGCGCAGCACCAGGGCGAGCACATGCTCGGGATGGGTTTCCGCGTAGACCAGCCCCAGTGTGGAGCCCCAGGAGCCGCCGAACACCACCCAGCGCTCGATGCCCAGGTGTGCGCGGATGCGCTCCATGTCGGCCACCAGGGCCTGGGTGGTATTGGCCTCCAGGCTCGCGTGCGGTGCGGAACGTCCGCAGCCGCGCTGGTCGAACAGCACGATGCGATAGCGCGCCGGGTCGAAGAAGCGCCGGTGCCAAGGCTCGCAACCCGCGCCCGGCCCGCCATGCACGAACACCACGGGCAGGCCCTGGGGATTGCCGCACTCCTCCACGTGCAACACGTGCGGCGGGTCCACAGGCAATGAATGCTGTACGTAAGGCTGGATCTCCGGATAGAGCGTGCGCGGCATGGGCGGTTCCTCTTTTCGGGACGAAGAAGAAGACAAAGCTATACCACGGGGAACACGGGGAACACGGGGTCAAGAACAGGAATTGCTTCAGGTGCAAGGACGTTGAGATGCGACGAGCGGTGGTAATGCACTGCTCGCCCATCCCTTGATTTCCCTGTGTTCCCCGTGTCCCCCGTGGTTACATCTTTTCTCAATCCGCCCGCGCCGCCTTCTTGCGGTCGTTTTCCTTGAGGTACTTCTTGCGGATGCGGATGGATTCGGGGGTGACTTCCACCAGCTCGTCTTCGTCGATGAACTCCAGGGACTGCTCCAGGGACATGCGGATGGGGGGGACGAGGATGATGTTCTCATCCGAACCGGCGGCGCGCACGTTGGTGAGCTGCTTGCCCTTGAGGGGGTTCACCACCAGGTCGTTGTCGCGCGAGTGGATGCCGATCACCATGCCTTCGTACACCTCCTCGCCGTGGCCGATGAACAGGCGTCCACGTTCCTGCAGGTTGAACAGGGCATAGCCGAGGGCCTTGCCCTGGGCATTGGCGATGAGCACGCCGTTGATGCGCGTGCCGTAGGTGCCCCGCTTCATCGGGCCGTAGTGGTCGAAAACGCTGTAGATCAGGCCGGTGCCTTGCGTCGCGGTAAGGAACTCGGTGCGGAAGCCGATGAGGCCGCGCGAGGGGATGATGTAGTCGAGACGTACGCGACCCTTGCCGTCCGGCAGCATGTTCTTCAGGTCGCCGCCGCGCATACCCAGCTTCTCCATCACCGTGCCCTGGTGTTGCTCTTCCACGTCCACGGTGAGCTGCTCGAAAGGCTCGTGCTTCTCACCGTCCACTTCCCGGATGATTACCTCGGGACGGGACACGCCGAGTTCATAGCCCTCGCGGCGCATGTTCTCGATGAGGATGCCCAGGTGCAGCTCGCCGCGACCGGAGACACGGAACTTGTCCGGGTCATCGGTCTCTTCCACGCGCAGGGCCACGTTGTGCACCAGTTCGCGGGTGAGACGCTCGCGGATCTGGCGCGAGGTGACGAACTTGCCTTCCTTGCCCGCAAAGGGCGAGGTGTTCACCTGGAAGGTCATGCTCACGGTGGGTTCGTCCACGGTGAGCGGCGGCAGCTGTTCCACCGCCTGCGGGTCGCACAGGGTGTCGGAGATGTTCAGCTCTTCCATGCCGGTGAAGGCGATGATGTCACCGGCGCGGGCCTCGGAGACCTCCACACGATCCAGGCCGTGGAAGCCCATGATCTGCAACACGCGGCCGTTGCGGCGCTTGCCTTCGCGATCCACGACCACGACGGGGGTGTTGGTCTTCACCTTGCCGCGGGTGATGCGACCGATGCCGATGACGCCCACGTAGCTGTTGTAGTCCAGCGAACTGACCTGCATCTGGAACGGGCCGTCCACATTCACGTCCGGTGCCGGCACGTGCTTGACGATGGTCTCGAACAGCGGGGTCATGTCACCGTCGCGCACGTCGGCGCTGAGGCCGGCGAAGCCGTTCAGGCCCGAGGCGTAGACGATGGGGAAATCGAGTTGTTCATCGGTGGCGCCGAGGCGATCGAAGAGGTCGAAGGTCTGGTCCACCACCCAGTCGGGACGTGCGCCGGGGCGATCGACCTTGTTCACCACCACGATGGGGCGCAGGCCGCGCGCCAGGGCCTTCTGGGTCACGAAGCGGGTCTGCGGCATGGGGCCTTCCACCGCGTCCACCAGCAGCACCACGGAATCGACCATGGACATCACGCGCTCCACCTCGCCGCCGAAGTCGGCGTGGCCCGGGGTGTCCACGATGTTGATGTGGTAGCCGTTCCAGTCGATGGCCGTGTTCTTGGCCAAAATGGTGATCCCGCGTTCCTTCTCAATATCGCCGGAATCCATGACGCGTTCGGCGGCCTGGCCACGGGCCAGCGTACCGGACTGCTGGAGGAGTTGATCGACCAACGTGGTCTTGCCGTGGTCCACGTGGGCGATGATGGCGATGTTGCGAAGTTTCTCGATCACAGAGGTGCTACCGGAATGGGGGAAAATGGCGGCGGATTCTACCGGAATCCGCTTGCCGGGGATATCGCGTTGTCGAGGAGAAGCGGCGCACGCCGATGCCCTTTTTTGGTGCAGGGCCCCGCGCTCAGGGCGGTGCAACCGGGAAACGTGCCTCCAGGTAGGCCTGTGCTTCCCCATGGTCTTGCCCCGCGGCACGGCGCAGCCACATCAGCGCTACCGCTGCGTCGGCGGGCACGCCCGTGCCCTCGGCATACATCACACCGATGAGATACTGGGCGTCTGCGAGGCCTTGCTGTGCCGCCTGTGTCAGCCAGTGCGCGCCTTCGCCTGCCTTGCCGCGGGAGAACAGCAGATGGCCCAGATTGAACTGGGCCTCGGGCACACCCTGCGCGGCGGCGGCACGGTACCAGCGGAGGGCCAGCGCCGCATCGGGCTCCACGCCGATGCCATTGTCGTAAGCCGCGCCCAGGTTGAGCTGTGCGTAGGGATCCCCCGCCAGGGCGGATGCGCGCAAGGCCGCGATCTCGGGCATTGCCGCGGTTGCGGCAGCGGTGAGGAATAACAGGGGTACGAGCAGCCGGCGCATGGGACAATGATCCCGCATTGAGCGTCGACTGTCACCGTGCCCGGGCCGGCAGGTCCGCTTGGAGATATCGTCAGCGGCAGCCGCAGTGAGGCGATCAAATCAAGGAATACACTAGAATCGGACAGGACCCACCATGCCCTCACCCGACTATCAACAAGCCAGCCTCGTCAATCTTGCCGCCGCCCTGCGTGTGGCCAGCGGTGGTGACGCCCGCGGCTACTCCCCCTTGCCCCTGCCCGGGGCGGTGAGCCGCGCGCGCCACCTGATCCTGTTCATCGTGGACGGGCTGGGCGAGGCCCTGGTCCGTGCCCACGACGGCCTCATCGCCAAGCACCTGCATGGGCGCCTGACGTCAGTATTCCCCACCACGACGGTGAGTGCCATTACCAGCTATTACACGGCAGTGGCGCCGTCCCGGCATGGGATGACGGGCTGGTTTACCTGGCTGCGTGAACTGGGCAGCGTAGCCACCGTGCTGCCCTTCGTGCCGCGCCATGGCGGGCCGTCGTACACGGAAATCGGTATCACGCCCAGAGACGTCATGGACTGCCCCAGCGTGTTCACCGGGCTGAAGCGCCCGGGCCATGTGGTGAATCCGTTCTACATCGCCGATTCCGCCTACAGCCGCGCGCTCTCGGGGCCGGCGCAGCGCCTTGCCTATCGTGGCCTGGATGGGCTGGTCTCGCTGCTTGCCACCCTGGCACGCGCGCCGGGGCTCACGTACGCCTATTGGCCCGAACTCGATGCCGCTGGCCACCACAGCGGTACCGGCAGCGCCGAGATGCTCGAGCGCCTGGCGGCGGTGGAGCACGCCCTGGCACAGCTCCTGGACAGACTGGCGGGGCTGGACGCGGCGGTATTGGTCAGTGCCGATCACGGCATGATCGACACCTCGCCCGAGCACGTCATCGATGTCGCCGAGCATCCGCTGCTGGCCGACTGTCTCGTCCTGCCCCTGTGTGGTGAGCCACGTGCCGCTTACGCTTACGTGCACGGCGATCGCCGTGACGCCTTCGAGGCTTACGTGAGCGAGCACCTCGCTGGCCAGTGCGAACTGCTGTCGCGGGCGCAGTTGCTGGAAAAAGGCTGGCTGGGCGCGGGGCCGGTACACCCGGAACTGACGCACCGCATCGGTGACTATCTGCTGCTCATGAAGGAGGATTACGTGATCACCCAGCGGCTCGCGGGCGAGCGGCCGTTCTCGCAACGGGCGGTGCACGGCGGCCTCAGTCCACAGGAGCTGTACGTACCGCTCGCCGTACTGATACCGTGAATTGGCGGGGCCGCCGCGGCCCGGTACGGCCCGCGGGGATTCAGCCCTGCACGAACTCCGTTTGTGCCATGTCCCCCTCCTCGCCGAAGCGTACGGCTGTGACACCGGGGTTGCGCACCAGGATGTAGCCCGCGAGCAACAGGGCCAGTTCCACCTTGCCTGCGTGCATGGCATCAAGCAGGCGATCAGCGACAATCTGGCTGCGCTGGTGGGCGTTGGGCCTGTCGACCCATTGATGGCTCATCTGCCATCCGGCCTCCATGTCGCTGTCGAGCTTGTCGAAAAATGCGTTGCCGTCGCTGACGACCGCCTCCGGTACTTCCAGTGGCATGACATGTCCTTCAGCGTGGATAGTGAGCTTCATCGGGATGGCTCCTTCGAGTTGGCTGGGGCGAATTATACGTGTAGGGGCCCGCTCGACCGGGCAAATGGCCGGCCTTACGCAGGCCTGCAAAAAACCGGGTTTGGCGACTAGACGGTGGTATTTCCGCTGGCTATTGCGGTCCGCAGCCAGGCCTCCACGGCCGCCTCGGTGATGGGCCGGGGCAGGGCGTCGATGTTGGGGAAGCGGGCACGCAACTGTGCGAGCGGCGCGGCATCACCGGGCTCGTGGAACACCAGGATGCGGGTATCCGGCGCCCTCTGCAGGGTGGCCAGCAATGATTCCAGGCTGGAGGTGCGATCGCGGAAGTCGCGCTGGAAGTTGAATTCGGCCACTACCACCGCCGGCACTGCCGATCTCACTGCGGCCACGGCCTTGCGCCCGGCCTGCACGGTGGTGACGGTGAAGCCGAGGCGTGTATAGAGGGGCTCCAGGTTTGGATAACCGCCCAGTTCGACCACCGCCAGCAGGCGCATTGCCCCGCTCATGACGTACCCACCGCGACAACGGGGTACAGAGTAACTTCAATGAATGTCATGGCGTAACCTCGCGCGCGACGGGAGCGCCATGGTAGCGAATGCCAAAATGACTGAGAACAGGGGATCCCCCCTGCATGGCCGTATAATCCCGGGCGCGGCCGTTTTCCGCGCCGACCATAACCACAAGACAAGACAAG
>JBAYQE010000071.1:0-13836 GCA_041677345.1 Thiohalomonadaceae bacterium | reverse complement strand
GGTGACATCATGCCGTGCGGCGCCGGGTGTCCTGTCGCATTGCTCTCGCAATCGCAGACGAAGACTGGGTTCAGGATGAATTCATCGCGCCACTACACACTGTGGCCCATGGTGGTTGCTGACCACCTCTCACAAGCTTCTACGGAGAATTCATCATGAAGAAGTCACCTATTCTCGCCATCGTTCTCGGCACGGCTGTTGTCACCGGCACCGCCTTCGCAGCATCGGATGGCAACGCCGCCATGCGACCCTCGAATCGTACGGACACATGGCTGACCATTCCCGCGATCCACGAGAAGGTCGTGGCAGCGGGCTACAGCGACATCACGGAAATCGAGCGCGATAAGGGTGTCTACGAAATCAAGGCGGTTAACGCCGACGGTGAACGCGTCAAGCTCTATGTGGACCCGCTCAACGGCGAGGTGCTGGAAGCCCGTGTGAAGCGCGACAAGCGCGCATCCCGAAATCAGAGGGATGCCCGGTGGTCCGATGAACGCCGGCGCGACCGCAGCGACGACTGACACCGGCACGGGCCCTGCCGTCTCCTCGCCTGCAAGGGAGGAGACGGCAGGGCGAGGCTCCGCAGCAGCTCACCTTGGTTTATCTGCTTTTTGGGTTGCAATGAGTCAGAACCTTCAATGATCCTTGCAACCCGCATCATCACGCAGTCGGTTCACCGCTCCCGCTCACGCCGTCGTCCCGGAACGTGACCAGAACCGTGCGGTTCTTGCCCGCATGCTTGGCGCGATACATGAGGCTGTCGGCGAACTCCACGGCGAATTCGGGTGAGCGTGGCGTGTCTTCGAAGATGGCTATGCCGATGCTGAATGTCACCGGCCAATGGTTGGCTTTCATGGCGTGGGTGAGCTCTTCGTTCAGGTGCTTCCCCACTGCCGCAGCATGCGAAGTGTCTGTCTCCGGCACCAGTACCATGAACTCGTCGCCCCCCAGACGTGCCGCAAGGTCGGTTCTTCGCACGTTTGAGGCAAGGGTCTGGGCAACCGTGTGCAGCAATCTATCGCCCGTCGCATGACCGAACTTATCGTTGATGTGTTTGAAGTTGTCGCAATCCAGGGAGATGAGCGCAAAGGACCGCCGGTAGCGCTCATGGCGTTCGGTTTCCTGACCCAGTGCTTCGAAGAACGCCGTGCGGTTGGCGATGCCCGTAAGAAAATCGGTTCGCGCCCTCGAGGCTTCCCGGGTGGCTGCCCCGTGCAGTTGCGAGGCAATCTGGACCACCCAGAGAAAAATCAACAGCGACAGGAATTGACCGATGACATCAAAATAAAAAAAAGAGCTATGCGAATAGGGATGCGCAATAAAAATGCCGACCGACATGGAAACCACGGTGGCCGCCAGGGAAAAGCCTACACCCCAGGCAGGGCCCAGATACCACGTGGATAACAGGACGGGCACGAGGTAGAGGGGGAAAAGACGGAGCTGCGAGGTGGTGGTCAGATCCGCAATGCTCAATAGGAAAAACAACAAGACCGCAGCAAGAAAAGCGTGCCGGCGTCGGAAGCGGACATCCAGGATGTTCTTCACATGCCTCCTCCCCCCCCCCGGTTCAGGAAGGCCACACCGATCGGGCGATGCTGCAAACGGCAGTACCTTCAATAACACATTTATCACGGATTTGTAATCGCACCCCGCGCTCATGGCGAGGTGGAACCCGGCGTGCCTGAAACCGACGTCGCTTCGGAACGGTTACCTTTTAGCGAGGCCGAGCATCGTTTGTTGCGGGCGTACGATCTGGTGGCACACCTGGTGCCGGCGCGCCCACTCGCAAGCCACTTTCCTCGATTTGCCTCGAAAAAACAGGGAAAAGGCTCGATCAATCACTCCACGATCCGAATCGTCTGTACCCCCTGCTCCACTTTCACCATCACCACGCGTGGCTCCGAGGGAAAGGCGATGACGCTGATCTTGCCGTTGCGCTCCAGGTAGGCGCGGCGGACCCGCGCCGGATCTTCATCGTGGATGGAAAGACGCAGGGCTTCGGCCAGGTCTTCGTGTGTCAGGCCCGCGTGACGCAGCCTTTTCTCGTGGATCTTCCCGTCCTCGATGAGCAACAGGGGGCCGCCCTTCACCATCGGGCCCAGCCAGCGGGTGCGTACAGCCACAAAGGCGAGCAACCATTGCATGCCGAGCAGCACGGTGCTGGCTGCCAGGGTCGGCAGCAGGGCCGCCGAGCTGTTGATGGCACGGCTCAGGATCGAACCGAGCATGATGGCGACGATGATGTCGAAGGCGCTGGGTTTGGTCAGCAGACGCCGGCTGGCAAGGCGCACCAGCACCACCGCGGCAAGGTAGACGACGACGGTGCGCAGCACCATCTCCACCACCCCGACGTCGGCGATGTCCTTGCCCAGGCCGAGCAGGTCGCCGAACGTCTCCCACGATGCCTCCAGCATTGCACGCCTCCCCTGTGATCAGCCAAGGCTCCGAGCTGCGGGATCCACCCGGCAGAGGCAATCACCTCCCAGTACCGACCCACTGAGCAGGGCAGAGAGATTCGCGCTCATGGCGCGGGCTCGCGCACGGTCGGGCGCGTCACGCAGCGGAAGCCCACGTGGCAGGTCGAGGTATCCACCGGCTGCGGAAAGCGCGCCGCGGGCCGGTAGCGCCGGCAGTAGTTGGGCGCGCACAGATGGGAACCGCCCTTCAGTACCTTGCGCGGGATGCCCGGCTCAGCCAGGTCGTGACTGACCGCCTCGCTGCCGCCGCGCGGGTTGTGGGGGACGCAACAGGGCTTGGCGGCGTCGGCGGGATGGCGCGGGCGGTACCAGTCGTCGGTCCATTCCCAGACGTTGCCGATGATGTCGAACAGGCCGTAACCGTTGGGTGGAAAGACCCCCACGGGCGAGGTGCGCTCGTAGCCGTCCTCCCGCAGGTTCTGCCAGGGAAACTCCCCCTGCCAGGCATTGGCCATGTGGCGGCCGCCGGGCATCAGGTGTGCGCCCCAAGCGAATTCCATGCCGTCCAGGCCGCCGCGTGCGGCGAACTCCCATTCGGCCTCGCTGGGCAGCGCCTTGCCGGCCCACAGCGCATAGGCCAGCGCGTCTTCATGGGCGATATGTACCACCGGATGGTCGTCGAGGCCGCTCAGATCACTCTCCGGGCCCAGGGGATGGCGCCAGTCGGCGCCGAACACGAATTGCCACCAGTTGCGGATATCGCGCAGGTCCACTGGGCCGGGTGGCTTGACGAAGACCAGCGAGCCGGGCCTCAGCATCTCCGGCGGGGCGCCGGGATAATCCTCTGCCCGCGGTGGACGTTCGGCCACGGTCACATGGCCGGTGGCCTCGACGAAGGCACGGAAGCGGGCGTTGGTCACCGGCGTTTCGATCCATCCAGAAGCCATCGACGTGGACCTGATGGCTGGGTGATTCCTCGGGATAATGATGGTCGGAGCCCATGCGGAAGACGCCGCCGGGGATCCACGACTGCTCGGTCCCGGCCTGGTTGCGCACCATCGGCATCTGCATGCCGTGCCTCTCATGAGTGCGGTTGGGTGACTGCCGTCAACTAACGCCGTCTTGTTCTTTTGATAGCGAGGCAAACAGCCCGGGTGTACGTTGCTCCTCGAAGGTTCGGCTGGCGCACACCCACACTCCCGAGTGTGGCAAACCGGATCACCGCCCTCAAGGCGAGGGCGGGTACTGGCAAGGGCCCATCCCGTGGAGGTTGGGCGCGTGGGGAAATTGCCCGCGGGGGCTGCCGCCTGGGGGCAGACGACAATACCGGACACCGGCATCACAAGAGCGGGAGTCACCGGGGCGGAACGTCGGAGGGCTCCGGATTCCACACCTCGGCGCTCTGCACGGCCCCCAAGCTGGTGACTAGCCTTCCGCCCCCACCATCTCGGGCCAGGTATTCTGGTTCGGTTCGCCCCCCCAGGACTCGAGCAGGCGTACGGCGTGTTCGAGCAGGGCCGGATCACAGGATTGTGCTTCGGTGCCGTGACCGATGCCGCGCAACAGGTAGACCGTGGCGGGACTGCGTCCGGGCCGCCTGCGTCCCAGCTCACTGTTCATGGTGTAGAGCTCGGGGTGGAACAGGGGGAATCCCAGTCCCTCCGCCAAACTGAGGACCCGTTCCAGGTCCGAAATGGGCAGCACCCCGGCCAGATAGGAATAGGCGACCTCGGTGAGCATGCCGAAAACCGCGGCCTCATCCTCCTCCAGAGCAGGCGCCACGCGCATCAGGACCCGTGCCCCGGCGCATCCCAGTTCACGGCAGGCGTCGTCGCTTTCGGCGATGGTGAGCTCCTGCCACTGCATGCAGCGCCGTGCGAGGTAATGCAAGGCGCTCGGCTGGTTGCGGCGTAGCGAACCGGAGTTGCTGGTCAGGTATTCGAACAGCCTGCCGTCACGTACCAGCGCCATGCGTAGCGCCGGAACCACTGAAACATGTCTCAAACGTTTACGGTGGAACCGATGCCCGGTCGTTGTGCCGGACGGATTTTTACTCTGCGTTGTCGAGCGGTAAAAAGCTTCCATTTTTCTCCGCACCTTGGCCCGTTGCGCTCTAATCTGCGTTAATACTAGGAGAGAATCTTTCTTGGGCAAGGCGCCTCTTGCTTTTTTTGCCCATCTCTCCGCCCCTGTTCACTGCGTCACAAACGCGCAGGAAGACGTTCACGAATGGCTTCCGGTCCCTGCCGTACCAGGTTCTTGTCGAGCTGCAATCCCACCAGCTTGATGGTCTCGTGGGAGAGGTTTTCCCGCAGCAAGCCGAGGAAACGCGGTTCCGCCACGATCACCAAGGCATCGTAATCACCGGCGTTGCGTGCGTTTTCGAGCACACCCCCAATGCGCTTGGCAAACTGAATGGCCTCGTGGCGCTTTGGCGGTGTCTCCTCTTCCATGGCGTGGCGCCCCTGCCCATGACTGTCGAACGTGCGACCCGGCAGATCGGTGGTGAGGCTGGCCTCGCGCAGCCGCCCTTCCGGATGTGCCATGGCTTCCATTTCGACCAGCCGCCCATCCAGGCCTTCCGCACGGAAAATGCGTGCGCGGCTGCTGTCTGCCACAACAACCCAGGTCTTCGCCATGCCTGCCTCTCCTTTCTTTACTGGGTTCCGGGCGCCGGTGGCGTAGGCTCCGCTGCGACACCACTCAGCATCGCCGCCTGGAAGGCCTCGCCGGCTGGCAACTCAATGGTTTCGAGCAGTTGCAGGTCACGCTGGTTGAGCACCCAGATGACCGGTTGTTCCCGGCTGGCTACGTACAGCACGCCCGTACCGGAAATGACGTTCATATGCCCTGGCGCGGCGCCCAGTTCGGCCTGTTGCGTGGCGCCGCTCTCGATGTCGAGCATGCGCACCTCCGTCCCGGGGCCGCCGATATACAGAGAGCGGCCATCATCGCCCAGGGCCAGGCTATGGAAGCCCTTTCCAACCTGGATGCGGCGTTCCACCCGGTCAGCGGTGAGATCGAGCAGTGCGACCGTGCCCTGCTCCGGCTCACCCACCAGCAGGCGCGTCTCGTCGCGGGTCAGGAGTAGCTGCCGTGGCGCACGGCTTTGATCCCACTGGCGTACGATGCGCCACTCGCGGGTGTCGATTTCGGTGATGAGCCCATCGCCCGCGTTGCTGACGTAGGCACGCGGTTCCAGCCGCCGTACTGCGACGGCCGAGGGCTCATTGCCCGTCTTCAGGTAGCGGACAATCTGCAGGTCTTGCAGGTCGAATACGCTGACGCCGTTCCAGGTGGGGTGGAGTGAAATCACCGAGCGGCCGTCGGCAACCATGGCCTGCGCACGGATGCGTCCCGCCACGGGGAGCGTGAACACCGCGTGACCGTGCACCGGGTCGATGACATACAGTTCGCTCTTGTACCCGCCCGCGGCATGGGTCTCGTTGAAACTGCCGGCAACCAGCAGGCCCTCTTCGCCGGCAACCACGGCGCGCGCATCGGTGACGCCAAGCAGCGATCGCACGGGGGCATGGCGCGCGGTATCGATGGCAATGATGCGATTGGCGGGACCCAGCGCAACGAAAACCACGGTCGCGGCACTCAGTGGAGCGCTGGCAAGACACAGCAGCGTGCCCAGCAACCACGCGCGCGATTTCATCAGCGATGGGCCATGTCGGAACCTCCGGGTCTGATACAAGCGTAGTTCCACGCCGTGCACACTCCGACCGGAGACGGCATAAAAATGTGGACTGGGACACATGGTGACCATAAGTCCTTGTGCAGGAAGGTTTCGGCGGCCATCCCAAATAGAAAGCATAAGGATCTCTAATTGAGGAACCCGTTATGAACGGCGCTCATTCGTTGACAGAGTTCCCCTGGTCTCTATAGTGAATTTCGGGTCTTAGATCCAAAGAGTCAGAGGAGGATGATGACGATGAGGTTCAATACCGTCGAAGTTGCCCACGCTTACTCGGATTACCTGGATTCACTGGATGACTGGCCGCCGCCGGAAGACGTCTCCACAGAGCAGCGTCATCAGGCCTCCCCGCCGGACAGCGACACACACGACGACGCAAGAGAGCGACCACGGTACGCCTCCAACTAACCACCTTGACGGCCGGCGCACACCGGCCGTCGTCTTTTTGGGGGCCAGTAACGGCGCGCCGTCTAGACTTTCAGTGCAATCCGCATCGACAACGGCCCTGCCGCCGCGGACGCCGCCATGCCCTACAAGCACATCCTGCTCACTACCGACTTCTCCGATGCGGCACGCAAGGCAGCGAGCCGTTCAGTGGAACTGGCCCGGCTCTATGAGGCACGTCTGACATTGCTGCACGTCATCGAGCATTTTCCCGAAAATCTGCCCGTGACCATGGATGCGCGCGAGGATCAGGACCCCAAGTCCTACCTCATGACCGTGGCGCGTGATCGCGTCGCGGATCTCGCGGCCGCGCTGGGCCGGCCTGATGCTGCCCAGGTGGTCATCGTCTCGCATCGTTCCGCGCGATATGAAATTCAGATGTTCACTGAAGAACATGCCGTGGACTTGATCGTTCTGGGGTCCCTGCCCCACGGATTGCTGGGCAGCCTCGGCTCCACGGCAAGCGGCCTGCTGAGCACGGCCCGCTGTGACCTGATGGTGGTGCGTGGTACGGAAAAAGCGACCGCCCCGGCCTAGTGGTCGGTGCCTTCATGAAAGGGTCTGATTACGTGGATATGGAGAACGGCACCCGGTACGTTCTGTGCCGTCTCTTCGGCTCGGCGCGGCTGTGTTGGGCGGTTTCCTGTTCTTGACAAGACGGCTCAGTAAGGCATGCGGAGTCAATCATGGGCACATCATTCGCGCCGGGCATTGCCGCCGTCCTCGTGTTTTCGGTCTGCGCAGCGTCCCTTTCAGTAGGTGCGCAGGACGGCGTTGTCCACAAGCCCGTCGGTTTCAGCATCCTCGAGGACTACGACAAGGGCGAGGATCTCACGCAGGTGGAAGCGGACTTCCGCTTGTTCCAGGAGTTGGGCGTCACGACCTGGCGCGGGAGTTTTGGTTGGGACGACTACGAGCCCGAACGCGGCGTGCTTGATTTCGACTGGCTGCACCGGTTCGCCACCCTGGCCTCCGACCATGGCATCGGCCTGCGGCCTTATATCGGCTACACGCCAGCCTGGGCCGCGGCACCTGGTGGTGCTGATTCGGCACCCTGGAACGACCCACCCGCGCGCCTGCAGGACTGGACACGCTTCGTGGGTGCCTTGGCCGCCGCCCTGGATCGGCACCGCAACCTGCTGTCTTTCGAGATCTACAACGAACAGAACAGTCCCATGTGGTGGGACGGCAGCACACGGGAGTACGCCCGTGTGCTTTCCCGCGCCAGTGCAGTCATTCGCAGTGCGGGCGACCAACGCCGCGTGTTGGTGGGGGGTATCACCTTCCCCGACGTGGAATGGATAGAGACCCTGTGTACCGAGACACCTGGCAGCTTCGATGTACTGCCGCTCCACGCCTATCCCGAGACCTGGCCGCCGGAGGCCGCGGTGGAGACCTGGCTGGATCTGGGGACGGCGGGTTCGTTCCACAGCCGATTTCTCGCTACGGCAGACCGGCATTGTGGCACCCGCCCGGTGTGGATCAACGAGACCGGCTTCGCCACCACGCCCGGTCGTGCCACTGAACGCGATCAGGCGAACTGGTGGGCACGGGCCATCGCCACTTTCGCGGCGGACCCGCGCATCGAGCACATCGGAATTTACGAAATCCGGGACCGGCCCGTCACAGCCGACGTCATCGGCGAGCCCGAGAACCATTTTCTGGGTCTGACCTACCCGGACCGGAAAAAGAAACTGGCCTTCCACACCGTGCAGCGCCTGGTGGCCCTCATGGACACCGGCGTAATTGGTGTCGCAGACGGTGCGGTGCAGATACGCGTGTCCGAGGGTCGGCCCGGGGAACTGTACCATCACGCGTTCATCCGGCCCGACGGCATCCAGGTGCTGTTCCTGTGGGACAAGGCCGAGGCACCGCTGCTCGATGTGCGCCTGCCACGCGCCGGGGCGACCGTCACCGAGTACGCCCTGGATGGTACGGGCACGCCTTATCCCGACTTCGATGGCCGTACGCTGCGCAACCTGCGCCTGATCCCGGGCGAGGTACGGGTGTTCGCCATCACGCCCGCCGGGGGCTGAGCAGCGGAACCAAGGACAGCTCCGAACCTGGATTGCGGTTTTGCTGCTGCGCCCGTGGCTAGCGGAATCGCTCGGCGCGTTCCAGCGCCTGCCGTGCGCCGGCAGCGTTGCCACGGGCGGCACGCGCCTCGCCGATGATCTGCCAGTTGGAGGCCAGCAGCGCACGGTTGCCGCCGGCCCAGGTATTGGAGCGGGCGGCGAAGTTCTCCGCCTGGGCATGGTTGCCCGCGCGCAGATGGGCCTGCGCCAGCTCCTGCCACAGCACCGGGTTGCGCGGCTCGATGCGCAATGCCCGTTCCAGTGCCGCTGTGGCTGAGGCGAAGCGTCCGTCTTCCAGGGCGGCGTGAGCGGTGTCCAGCAGCACCTGCACGGCAGTGTTGTGCGAGGAGGTCGGCGGTTCGGGCGCGCGCACGGTGGCGCAGCCGGAGGCCAGCGCGACGGTGAGCAGGAGGGCGATGTGCAGGGACGGCGTGTCTTTCATGGGCTCAGGACGTTCCTTCCGGCTTGGGTGATGGCGGGCAAGCGCGCCATTCTACCGCGTCACTGAAACAGGCCGCGAAACCAGTTCCGCAGGCGCGTGCCCGAGCGTGCACAGGGGGCGAACTCCTCCGGGGCCGAGCCCGTGATGAAGGGCAGCTCCACGGCGCCCGTGCAGGCCTCGTCCGCGCGCAGGCCGCTGTCGGGGTCGATCCACACCCGCTCCACGTTCTCGGGTACCGGCGGAAGCAACGGCTCGGGGTCCAGGCGGGACATGAGTTCGCCCCACACCGTCATGGCGCCACTCGCGCCGGTGAAAGACGTGGGGCTGTTGTCGTCTCGGCCGACCCATACCACGGCCACGCGGTCCCCGGTGTAGCCCGCGAACCAGGAATCGCGCCAGTCATCGGTGGTGCCGGTCTTGCCGGCGGCGTTGATATCGGGCGGCAGCCAGGCCGACAGGCCCTGCCCCGTGCCTTCCCGCACCGCCCCTTGCAGGGCCGCTGTAAGCAGGTAGACGGGTGCCGGGTCGAGTACCTGTTCCACGGAAAGGGAATAGTGCTGCAGCGGCTCGCCCTGGGCGGTGAGTACCTCGCGGATGGCGCGTAGCGGGGCACGGAAGCCGCCGCTGGCAAAGGTCTGGTACATCTGCGCCACGTCCAGGGGCGAGAGGTCCACGGCCCCCAACAGGGTCGCGGCATAGGGCGGCATATCCCGCTCGATGCCCATGCGCCGCGCGTTGTCGAGCACGCCCTGTACGCCCATGGTGAGACCCAGCCGTGCCGTGGCGATGTTGTAGGAGTGGGCCAGTGCGGCGCGTAGGGGCACCAGACCGTGGGTGGTGCCATCGTAGTTTTTCGGCTCCCAGGCCGCACGCCCGGGTTCGTGCGACACCAGCGGCCCGTCATCCAGCGGTGAGATGAGCGTGAAATGCTCGGGACTGGCGAGGGCGGTGAAATAGACCACCGGCTTCATGAGTGAGCCCACCGGCCGGCGTGCATCCAGGGCGCGGTTGAAACCTTGGTAGCGCGGGTCACGTCCGCCCACCAGCGCCTTGATCTCGCCGCTCTGCGGGTCGGCAACTACCACGGCACCCTCCAGTCCGTGCGCTTCTGCCGTGCCGTTTCGCGGCTGTGCCATGCGCCTTTCCAACTGTGCCAGGCGTGTTGAGAGCGCCGTTTCGGCCGCGGCCTGGGCCCGTGGTTCGAGGGTGGTGAAGATCTGCAGGCCCTCGGAACGCAGGTCGTCCTCGCGGTAATACTGGAGCAGCTGCCGACGCACCAAGTCCAGGAACGCTGGATAGGGTGTGGTGCCCATGGACGGCTTCGCCACCACACCCAGGGGGGCGAGCTTTGCCCTGAGATACTGCTCGTCGCTGATGTAACCCTCATCGCGCATGGCCTGCAGGGCCAGGTTGCGCCGTTGCAGCGCGCGTTCTGGATGGCGGTGCGGGTCGTACCAGGACGGCCCCTTCACCATCCCCACCAGCAGCGCGCTTTCCGCCAGACTGAGGTCCTTCAGACGCTTGTCGAAGTAAAACTGGGCCGCGAGTCCGAAGCCATGGATGGCGCGGTTCCTGTCCTGTCCCAGGTAGATCTCATTGATGTAGGTCTCGAGGATCTCGTCCTTGCCGTAATGGCGCTCGAGCAGCAGCGCCATGATGATCTCGGTGAATTTGCGCTTGAGGGTGCGTTCGGGGGTCAGGAAGAAGTTCTTCACCAACTGCTGTGTGAGCGTGCTGCCACCTTGTACGCCTGCACCTGAAAGCGTGCTGAGCAGTGCGCGGGTCATGCCGCGCGGATCAATGCCCGCGTGGCTGTAGTACTTGCGGTCCTCCACGGCGATGAGGCCGTTTAGCAGGTCGGGCGGGACCTCGTCGAGCCGCACCAGCACGCGGTCTTCGTTGTGCGCCGGATAGATGCCGCCGATGTATTCGGGATCAAGCCTCACCAGGGTCACTGGCTTACCATCCGCCGCGTCGGTGATGCGGGTCAGGCTGCCGTCCCTGAAGCTCAGGTCCAGTACCAGCGAGGGCTGTGGGCCGTCCCAGAAAACGATGGGACGCGTGAGCACACGGAAACGGTTACCGCTACGCTCGAATCGGCCGGGCTCGTCCGCCTGCAGCCCTTCCTTGTAGCCGACCTGCGCCAGTTCATCGGCAAAGCGCTCGGCACTGAGGCGTGCGCCGGCGAACAGTTCCAGCGGACGGGCATACACCCGTGCCGGCAGCGCGAAACGCCGCCCATCGAATTCCTCGCGCACCTTGAAGTCGAGTGCGACGGTGAACATGGCAAGTGCGGCCAGTCCTGCCAGCAACACGGCAAGCAGGCCCAGGGCGATGGCACGGGGGCGGATACGGAAGTTCTGGGGCACGGGGTTACCTCGGCCGCCCATCATAGAGAGGACCTGGCTTGTTGAAAACACACTGCGTGGACGCAGCTGTCCGCGGCGTGACTTTACGCCACCGCCCGCTTCCCTGCCGTGACCCTACGCACGGTGGCAGGCTATATCCACTGCATGGAAACCGACGTGATCATCGTCGGCGGCGGCTTGGCCGGCCTGGCCTGCGCGGCCGGCCTGTGGGATTGCGGGCTGCGCCTGACCCTGCTGGAGGCATCGCCCTGGCTGGGCGGACGGGCGCGCAGCTGGGTGGATGCTGCCAGCGGTGACGAGCTTGACCTGGGCCCTCACGTGCTCACCAATGAGCACCGCAACATGCTGGCACTGTTGCGCATGCTCGGTACGGAGCGGGAGGTGGTCTGGCACACGGATAACTTTCTCGTGCTGGCCGAGCAGCCGCCGCTGGTGATGAAGCGTTATCCCCTGCCGGCCCCGCTCTCGCTACTCCCTAACCTCTTCACCGTGCACCGGCTGGGGCTGAAGGACCTGGCATCGAACACACCGGTGGTCCTGCTGGCCATGCGCATGAACGAGGCCGAGGTGGCCCGCCTGGATACGGAATCTGCCGCACGCTTCCTGGCGCGCATGGGTGTGACGCCGGAGTTCATCGCCTGGTTCTGGAGAAGCGCGGCCATGACCTTCATGAACGTCCCGCTGGAGTCCTGTTCCGCCGGGGCACTGCTGCGGGTGTTCAAGCAGTTGCTGGGCGACAACGGCTTCCGCTTCGGCTTTCCCGCGCGCGGGCTTGGTTCCTTGTTCGCACCCGTGGCTGCACGCCGCATGGTACAGGAAGGCGGGCGCATCATCACCCATTGCCCGGTACAACGGCTGGAGCACGATGGCAGGCGCGCCATCGGGGTCGTGCTCGGGGACGGCACCCGGTTGGCGGCACGCTACTGCGTCTGTGCTGTCACCCCGCACGAGCTGCTGCCCATGCTCCCCGAGGACGTGCCTGCACTGGAGGGGCTGCGCCGTGACCTACCCCACTTCTTGCCTGTGCCTTACGTGAGCACCTATCTGTGGTTTGACCGCCGCCTGGGCACTGAACAGATGTGGGCCCGGCTGTGGTCCGAGGACGGTCTCAGCTACGACTCCTATGACCTTGCCAACATCCGCCCGGGCCTGCGGGGAGGTGCGTCGCTCATCGCCAGCAACATCATCAACAGCCCGCGCGCACAGGGCATGCCGGACGATGCCATCGTGCACGCGGTCGTGCAGGAGATCGCCGCCTTCCTCCCCGCCATACGGCGCGCACACCTGCTGCAAGCACGCGTGCACCGTATCCCGCTGGGCATTACGGCACCGCACCCGGGCATGGAACGCAGGCGCCCCGGCACCCGCAGTGCACTGCCGGGCCTGTTCCTCTCCGGGGATTGGACCGGCACGCGCCTGCCCTCCTCCATGGAGAGCGCCGTATGTTCAGGCTGGCTGGCCGCGGAGCAGATCCGCGCCGAACTGGGCAGGCCGCGTGCGCTGATTCAGCCCATCACCGCAACCACCGGCATCGCCGGCTGGCTGGGGCGGCACGGACGCGCCCCGGCTTGACGTCCCGGGGGGGCGTCGTTTACAAGACCCGGCTCACCCTGCTGCGCGCCTCCCATGCCTGTCGCCCTGCTGACCGCTATCGCCATGCTGGCCTTTGCCGGCAACTCCCTGCTCTGCCGCATGGCCCTGGGCAGCGCGGATGCCATCGATCCCGTCAGCTACACGGCGGTGCGCCTGGTGTCCGGGGCCGTGGCGCTGATGTTGTTGGTGCGGATGCGGCGCGGTGGCGGCGGTGCGCCGGCGGGCGGGTGGGGCTCGGCTGCCTGGCTGTTCCTCTACGCCATCGCCTGTTCCTTGGCCTATCTCCACCTCGACACGGGCATGGGTGCGCTGATCCTGTTCGGTGCGGTGCAGGCGACCATGATCGGCACGGGTATCGTCCGTGGCGAACGGCCGCGGCCGTTGCAATGGCTGGGCATCGCCCTGGCCCTTGGCGGGCTCGTCCATCTCTTGTCACCGGGCCTGACGGCGCCTTCCTGGCAAGGCGTACTGCTCATGAGTGGGGCTGGCGTGGCCTGGGGGGTGTATTCGCTGCGCGGCAAGGATGCCGCGGACCCGCTCGCAGCGACGGCCGACAACTTCCTGCGCGCGGCGCCCATGGGCATCCTGCTGCTGTTCCCCATGTTGCTGGCCGGCGATCCACACCTGCCGCTCACGGGCGCGCTGCTGGCCGTGATCTCGGGTGCCATCACGTCGGGCGTGGGGTATGCCCTGTGGTATGCCGCGGTGCGTAAACTCAGCGCCTACGCTGCCGCCGTGGTGCAGCTATCGGCACCCGTGCTTGCCACTTATGCCGGGGTGATGGTGCTGGACGAGG
>JBAYQE010000070.1:0-14147 GCA_041677345.1 Thiohalomonadaceae bacterium | reverse complement strand
TTTCCTCGTGCTATTTGCTGCCCTCTTGATTGGATGTGACGCAGGCACACCGGCCTATTCAGAAGCTGACAAGGAGCCCGGAATGTTCAGTAAACGCCAAAAACAAACCTATGTGATTTCCTCCCCTATGGAAGGCGCGCTGATGAAAGACGGAAAGCCGCTTACCAATACCAAAATCGTCCGAAGCATCAGATGGACCGGGAGGGATGACAGATTGGAGCAGGAATTTATGACTGATGAAAAGGGCCGGTTTTCTTTGCCTGTCCATGAAGAGAAGCTATCAATTGGCAGATTCACGGAGTTCGCATGCACGACTTTTCTAGAGGTGGTGGTAGAAGGTCGACAGTTTGATATCTGGTTTAACTCGAAATTTCATCCTGATATTTACGCCGAGACGGAAGGTCGTCCACTTGCTGATCTGGTCTGCGATCTCGGAAATGAAGAGGTAACCGTGAGGCCGGGGGCGTCAATGATAACGACTGTGTGTCGCTGGAAGGATATGCCAGAAGAATCTGAGTATTGAGATTTATGGATTGATGGGGAGGGATTTCTTATGCCTAAAGAACTAAGTCCAAGCCGCTCTGCGCAATTGGCTCAGCAAATATACTTCGTAAACGGAGGTGACGCCAAAGAGTTGAAAAGATTTCTTGGTCAGAAAATATTCGGGCAAGGCGAGTCGAGCCAAACCGTTCTGAAAGCGGACGTCGGCGGCAGGGTAATTAGGGCCGCCAGAGACAGTTTCGGCGTATGCGCGCTCGGGGCTGGAGACTATAGCGGCGATGTATTTTTGATTTTCAGAGGTACCACCGAGGCCAACAACAAGGCAGATGGTTGACCGATGCCCGTATCGGTATCTGCACATCAAAAACCGGCCTACCGGTGCACATCGGTTTCAATCATGCCTTCAATAGTATGCTGCCGGAGATCCGTAAGTTTATTACCGAAGCGAACCCCACCGGCTACATACACTGTATCGGCCACAGCTTGGGCGGGGCCGTCGCCTCCCTGGCGGCGGACTGGGTGTCGAAAAACAGGTCCAATACAGTAAAACTGTACACTTTCGGTGCCCCACGCGTGGGGACCCACTTTTTCGTCAGTAACACGACCAGCTCAGTTCGCGATGCCAACATGCACAGGGTCTACCACCGAACCGATCCTGTACCCATGGTTGCGCTCTACCCTTTTATGCAGGCACCTTTTTCCACGGTAGGTCATCATTTCATCTATTCGAATGAGCCAATGACTTCCGGTGCGGGCCATCTCATGCGCAAGTATGTGGACTCAGTGCGTAGCCAATCCTGGAAGATGTTATCAGCCGCTCCGGAGCCACCCTACACCGTCGAAGCGGCCATCGAACACTGGCTCAAGTCGAAATCGCCGGTCGATTCCTCCAGTGCAAGCTTCTGGCGCTGGGTGGAATCCGCGTTCATTTACGTATTCAAGAAAATCTCAATGACGGCGCTTCTGACCTTGCAGGGCGCCCTTATCACAACCATGACGCTGGCGGATAAAATTGCCTACCTGCTCGCGAAAGGCATTGAGCTCGCCGACCATATCAGTGATTGGATCGAGCTGCTGATGCGTAAGTTGATGCAGGCACTGCATATGAAAGCGCCTGCTACGAAGAAGGAATTGACGCACGAGTTGATGAGACGGGTCTTGATGCGCCTTACGGAAGAGTCGAACAGACATGCGCGTAATGCACTAAGGAACATCAAATAACCCGTCGTGTGCTGGTGCCGGGTGCGGTCTGGCAACCGCACGGCCGTTAGCCGCCCGCAACCTTCGGCTTCACGGCCGGCGGCCAGCACTTGGCGCAACATGTCGCGATGAACTCCTATGGCAGCGTGCAGGCGATGCGGCGGTGGTCGAGCACCGGGAAGCTGCGGCGAATACCAGCGATACGCTCGCGGTCCACGTCGGCACTGATGACGCCCGATCCCCGCGGCAAGCGGTCGAGGACGATGCCCCAGGGGTCGACGATCATGCTGTGACCGTGGGTCTCGCGACCGTTGACGTGATAACCGCCCTGCGCCGCCGCCACCACGTAGCTGAGATTCTCGATGGCACGCGCGCGCACCAGCGATTCCCAGTGAGCCTTTCCGGTGATGGCCGTGAACGCTGAGGGCAGGGCGATGATCTCCGCCCCCTGGTTCGCCAGATTGCGGAACAGCTCGGGAAAGCGCAGGTCGTAACATACGGACAGACCCAGTCTGCCGAAAGGTGTGTCCACCACCACCGTCTCATCACCCGGCTCAATAGTCTCCGATTCGGTGTAGTTCTCATCCGTTTCTTCCAAATGTACGTCGAACAGATGCACCTTGTCATAGCGCGCCACGCGCTGGCCGTGGTCGTCGAACAGCAGGCAGGCGGCACGCACCTTGGTGGCATTCTCGGCAGCAATGGGCACGGTACCGCCGACGATCCAGATGCCACACTGGCGCGCCTGTTCAGCAAGAAAGTCCTGGATCGGCCCATGTCCATCGGCTTCCTTGACGTGCAGCTTGTCCTGTTCGGTCATGCCCATATGGGCGAAGTTTTCCGGCAGCACGACGAGTTGTGCGCCCGCCGCGTGGGCACGGGCGATAAGGCGCTCGGCCTCGTAGAGATTGGCGTGGACGTTGGGACCGGAGGCCATCTGGATGGCGGCAATGCGGCTCATGAAAAACCCTTTTTTCTTTTGCTAATGCGATGTGATGTCAAGATCGATGCGGTCCGGTGCACTGCTTCCGGGCTGCAGCGCTATGCGTTCGGCCTCGATACCGAGCGCCACCAGCCAAGCCCGCAATTCCCCTGCACGCAGACTGCCTTCATCGCCACCCGGATAACGCAACCGTAGCGTGGCGTAAGGGTCTTGCAGGAGCGGCGTCACGGCAGTGCGCAGGACGGGATGGCGACTCACCGCGATACTGTCGCGTGGCTGCGCCAGATCGGCGAGAGTGATGTGAAGCCCGTCGTCCGCATGGGCCGTAACCGCAGCCAGAAACGCAACAAGAGACACACCGATCCGCATGCAAGCCAGCATAGCACTAACTCCGTTTGTGCGACGAGACTGGGTGCTGCGGGAAGGAGACTTGCATAGTGGTTCACAACCGGGTCAGCGCATTGCCGGAGGTTGTGTGCGCAGGTGTGCACGTTTTCAGCACCATTCAGCGCTAATCGATGCGCTTTACCACCGGTTTCTCCCAGGTTCCGGTGACGGTGTAACGGAACAGGGCCGCCTCGTCGATCTTGTCCTTGAAAATGCTTTGGAGCAGCAGCAGGGCCGCGCCGACCTGCGGGCCGAGGGCGAGGCCTCCGGCCACGGGTAGGCTGCCGGATACCTCCGGGACCACGGTGATGGTGTGGTCATAGTCGCGAGCCGCTAGCCCGGTGCGCCCGCTTACGAACACGCCAGCGGGCAAGGTGTCCACGCGCAAGTTACTGGTATAGGCGTTGCCGTTCTCGATGCGGAATGAACCCCGCAGGGTATTGAAGCGTACGCCCTTCTCGAACAGGTCGCGGAAATCCAGCATCAGTCGGCGCGGCAGCGCCTCCAGGCTCAACAACCCCAGCAGGCGCCCGGCGCCCGGGTCCACTTCCTCGAACACGCCTTCGCGCACTTTCACGCTCGCGCTGCCGCCCAGGCGTGCCATGTCGTAGCTTTGCGGTGCGCCGGGCCAGTTAAGCTTGAATTCGGCGTTCATCCTGCCCTTGGTGATGGCGCTGGCAAAGCCGAGGCTGCGGGCAAGCTTGCCCAGATCGGGTGAGAACACCTCAAGGTCGAGCTGGGTGCGCGCCACCGGACCACGGCGCCAGTGGCCGGTACCGGTCACCTCCAGCAAGGGTCCGCGTAGATCCAATTCACGCAGCACCGTCTGACCGGGGCCGGCAACGGTGTGGAACTTCAGTCGCCCGAGCCCCTTGCCGTCCACACTGAGCCGGTGCACGCGAACTGTCAGGGGCGGCAGTGTGCCCTCGTCCGAGCTGCCGGCCTGCTCTGGTGCCGGCTGTCCGGATTCCGCTTGGGCCATCAGCCCCAATTCCTCCAGGTCCACCTGCACGGGCAGCATGTTGCCGAGCGCACTGCCCCGTGTGCCCTGTCGCTGGGCCAGCAGCCCAGCCCAATGGGCCGGTACCAAGGTGGGCAACCGGCCGGTAAGGCGTATCGCCCGCTCCTCGGGCAGCCGGGCGGCCCCCTCGCCCAAGTGCACGGCGAGGCGCGTCAACGACTCGGCGGTCAGTTCCCAGGCTGCACTGCCGCGTCCGGCCAGTATGGCCTCACCCTGACCGGAACGCGCGCCGGAGAGGAAGGCCGTGACGGTGAGCGGCAGGGTATCGGCAGCGGCCTTGCCCAGCGGCTCGGGCAGGTCGATGGCCATGCCCTCCAGCGGGCTTTCCACCACCAGAGTGCTCCCGGCCTGGCCATGGCCGATGGTGATCCGGCCAGTCCAGCCGGCGCGGCCGTCCAGGCCGGCGCTGAGGGGCAAGGGAAAACGTGCCGCCAGGGATTCGCCCAAGACGGTACCGGCCAGGGTGATGACGGTGGTCTGTGCATGGGGCATCACGGCGGCACTCACCGGCTCACCGAACAGTCGACCGGTGAGGGCATCGGCGCGGAACGCCGTACCTTCGAAATCCAGGGTCCCACGAATGCCATCGAATTCCACATCCTCTGCCACACGCAGCCGCGCGTCCAGGAAGCGTACGGCACCGCCCACCCGGGCGGGTCTGTCGTCGCGCACGCTGAGCGGTTGCTCAAGGTCCAGGGAAAGCACGGAGCGGCCACCCGCTTTGAAGCGGGCGAGGGGCTCGCCGAACGACCCGGCGAGGCCCGCGGCGCGTACATAATCGAGCAGATCGGCGAACGGTCCTTCCGCTTGGCCATGCACGTGCAGGCGCGCACGGCGCAGGTCGGGGATACTCACCACGGTAGCGCCCACGGTGCTGTTCATGATGCGCGCGGAACGCGCCTCGATGCGCATGCCGCGGCCGTCAAACACCACTTCGCCGTCGATGTCGTGCAGGCGCGGCCAGCGGGGCATGTAGTCGAGCAGTACGTCCTCGGCGTCGAAGCGCACCTCGAAACGGCCGGTGTCATCTTCGAAGGGGAAGTCCGCCAGGCGACCATGGAACAGGACCCGGCCCTGTGCCACGCGGCCTTGCTTGAAGGCCCGGTCCAACCACGCCACCGTGGCCGCCGGCATGATATGGGCGGGCAGGTAGCGATAGACGCTGGTGGCGCGGCCATCATGGTAGTCACCCACCAAGTCGAGGTGCGGGCTGCCCTGGTCGGGCAGCATCAGGGTCACGCTGGCGCGCACGGCAATGTCGTCGTTACGGGCGTTCAGCACGGGAATGGCGAGGCGCCAGGCCGGACCGTCGCGGTGCAGATGGGCCTCACCGGCCAGTTCGGTGAGGGGCAGCGGGTCGCGGAACAAGCGGGGCAACAGCACCCTGGCATCACGGGTGGCGAGCGTCAGGCCCGCCTCGCCGGCGGCATACCAGACCCGACCGTCCAGCCCTTCCACCCCCGGCCGTGCCCCTGCGGGGGCCAGGGTGAGGTCCTGGAAGGCGGCAGTACCGCTCCAGGCGTTGCCGTCCCAGGCCAGGCGTGCATCGCGCAGGTCACCTGCCGCGGCGGCCTCCTGCAATTGGCGCCGGTGTTCGGGCGGCAGGGGAAACACTCCGGCCGCCGCGGCCACGTCCTCGAGCCGCAGAAAGCTTGCCTGCAGTTGCAAGGGTCCGAGCCCGGTGCCGGCATCGGCGGCGTAGCGCAGGCGCAGCCGGGTGGGTTCCCAGCGCCGGCCCGCGCGTACTACGGTGAGGTCATCCACATCAAAGACGTTTTCCCCGGCCTCATGCCGCCAGGCAAAACGCGCCCCCATGTCGTCCAGGGTGAAAGGGCCTGCGGGCCCGCTCACCGACAGCTGCGCCACCCGGACTTCACCTTCCACCGAGCGCAACCGCCCGTCCCAGCGCCCCCAGGCCCGGGCCGTGACCTCGCCCGCGGCACGTGGCAGACCCGTGATGGGCAACAGTGCCAGAACGCCCGCAGGACGCCCGTGCTCCACGGCCGCGTACAGTTCACCTTTTACGCTGGGCAGGTGCAGCAGGTCGCCGCGCAGGTCCGCCGCCACGTGCAGGGTGCTGCCCAGGTCTTCCGATAGATGCAGGGCGGCGTCGAGTCGGTGCCGGTTGCCGTCGTTGCGCAGTTCGAGGGTGACTTGTTCGAAGGCGCGCTCGCGCCCGGTCGAGCGGTCACGCCAGAGCAGGCTGCTCTCGCGCAGGGTGAGCCGGTGCTGGGCCAGCAGCCAGCGGCCCACAGCCAAGGGGTCGTCGCTCTGCTCGGCGGCACCCTGCAGAGAGACACCCTCCACCTGCAGACTGCCGTCTGTCCGCCGCTCCACCGCGAGGTGTGCACCGATCACGGTAAGCTCGCTCATCACCAGGGTACGGGCGCGCAGGCTGTCGAGCGGTGCGATACCGATCTGCAGGGAGGCGAGCCGCGCGAGCGGCCGGGCGTCGGAGGGGTCCAGGAGTTCCACCCCGTCCAGAATGAGCGTGGGCGAGAGTACCAGCAGGCGCGCATCCATGCGCTCGATGCGCACCGGCTGACCCAGATAGCCGCTCACCCAGGCCTCCACGTGGGCGCGGTAATCGGCCGCGTGGGGCAGCACCAGGCGCATGGCCGTGAGCAGCACGGCCGCGAACACGAGCACGACGGCGATGCCGTACTCGAGCAACCTGCGGGTACGTTGCAAGGGGGTCAGTGGTTTCAAGGGGCCTCCGGGCCGCCCATCGTGGCAGATCCAGCGTCCTCTGAACGGAACCGTTTAACGCAAGGCTTACATCAGCACCACGTCAAACTGCTCACGGGTGTACATGCCTTCCACCTGGAACTTGATGGGTCGGCCCACGAATTCCTCCAGTTCGGCCACCGAGTTGGACTCCTCGTCCAGCAGCATTTCCACCACCTCCTCGGAGGCGAGCACCAGCAACTGGCGCGCCTCGAACTGGCGTGACTCGCGCAGGATCTCGCGGAATATCTCGTAACAGACCGTCTCTGGCGTCTTGAGCGTGCCGCGACCGTTACAGGTGGGACAAGCCTCACACAGAATGTGTTCCAGGCTCTCACGGGTGCGCTTACGGGTCATCTGCACCAGGCCGAGGGAGGAAACCTCGCTGATGTGAGATTTGGCATGGTCGCGCTCCAATGCCTTTTCCAGGCTACGCAGCACTTGGCGACGGTGCTCGGCATCGGTCATGTCGATGAAGTCGATGATGATGATGCCGCCCAGGTTACGCAGGCGCAGTTGGCGGGCGATGGCCTGGGTCGCCTCCAGATTGGTCTTGAAAATGGTCTCTTCCAGATTGCGATGGCCCACGAACGCGCCGGTATTCACGTCGATGGTGGTCATGGCCTCGGTCTGGTCGATGATGAGATAGCCGCCCGACTTGAGCTGTACCTTGCGCTCCAGGGCGCGGGAGATCTCGTCCTCCACTCCGTAGATGTCGAAGATGGGCCGCTCGCCGGAGTAGTGTTCGATGCAGGGGGCGATCTCCGGGATGAACTTGCCGGCAAACTTGGCCACCTTCTGGTAGGTCTCGCGCGAGTCGATGCGGATCTTCTCCACCTGCGTGCCCACCAGGTCGCGCATGGTGCGCATCACCAGCGGCAGGTCCTCGTGGATCAGGGTGCCCGCCTTCTCGGTGGCGGCGCGTTCACGGATCGCGGCCCAGAGCTTGGCCAGAAAGGCCATGTCCTTGGCGATGGCCTCGGCCTCGATCCCCTCGGCGGCGGTGCGCACGATGTAGCCGCCGGGCGGATATTCCTCCAGGTGCTCCTGCACGATGGCGCGCAGGCGCTGGCGTTCGTCCTCATTTTCGATCTTCTGCGACACGCCGATGTGGTTGATGCCCGGCATGAAGACCAAAAAGCGCGCCGGAATGGCCAAATGGGTGCTGAGCCGCGCACCCTTGGTGCCTAGCGGGTCCTTCACCACCTGCACCAGGATCTCCTGGCCGTCACGCACCAGCTGGGTGACGCTCTCCACCCGCCCGTTGGGGCGATGCTCGCCCTCCTCGGTCACGGTCCGGCTGGCGTGCTCGGGTACCAGGATATCGGAGGCGTGCAAAAACGCGGTGCGCTCCAGTCCGACGTCCACGAAGGCGGCCTGCATGCCCGGCAGCACGCGCGAGATACGGCCCTTGTAGATATTGCCCACCAGCCCACGCTTGTGCGTGCGCTCGATGTGCACTTCCTGCAGTACACCATTTTCGACAAAGGCCACGCGCGTCTCGCGCGGGGTGACGTTGACCAGCAGTTCCTCGCTCATGAGTTCTTTTCTCTTTCCCAGTGTGCGGTCACGTCGATGCCGCTCTCGCGCAACAGTTCCGCAGTCTCGAACAGGGGCAGGCCCATCACCCCGGAATAACTGCCTTCCAGCCGCTCGATGAACAGCGCCGCGCGCCCCTGGATGCCATAGCCGCCGGCCTTGTCCGCCGGCTCGCCACTAGCCCAATAGGCGGCGCATTCGGCTTCACTGAGGGCGCGGAAGCTTACCGTACTCACCGACAAACGGCTGTGCGCCTCGCCGGCGGCATCCACCAGCGCCACCCCCGTATACACATGATGGGTGCGTCCGGACAACCGCGACAGCATGGCGAGCCCTTCCGTGCGATCGGCGGGTTTGCCGAGCACCTCATCATCGAGCACCACCGTGGTGTCGGCGGCGAGCACCGGATGGGGATCGTCGGCCGGCAGGCGCGCGCGCACTGCCCGGGCCTTCGCCAGGGCAAGGCGCAGCACATACACCTCCGGCGCCTCGCCCGGATGGCAGTCCTCCGCGATGTCGGCCACCTCCACCCGCGCGGCAATCCCCACCTGCGCCAGCAGCTCCCGCCGCCTGGGCGAAGCCGAGGCCAGATAAAGCACGAACGGTTCCATCCAGCGAAAACCCTTCTTGAAAAGATCAAAACACTGGGGACACGGGGAACACGGGGAAGGATTTCCTGTGGAGTGGCCTCAAGCCGCATCGCTGTAGACCGGAAAGCCATCGCGGCCTGAGGCCGCTCCTACATTGCGTTCCCGAGCCCATCGCAATTCACAATGGTTTTACCCCGTGTTCCCCGTGTCCCCCGTGGTTAATGCTTTTTCTGCCGAAGGGAATGGTAACCCGCCGACGTCAGCGGTGATAAGGATGGCCGCGCAGGAGGCTGTGGGCGCGGTAGATCTGTTCGGCGAGCACCACGCGCACCAGGGGGTGGGGCAAGGTCAGGGGCGACAGGGACCACAGCAGGTCGGCGCGCTCGCGGCAGCGCGCATCCAGGCCGTCCGGCCCGCCCACCAGCAGGGCCACGTCGCGCCCACCCTGCATCCACTCGCCCAGCCGCTGTGCCAGGTCTTCGGTGCTCCAGGCGCGGCCCTTCACCTCCAGGGCGACCACCAGCGCCCCCTTGGGAATGGCGGCCAGGATGCGGTTGCCCTCCTCCGCCATCAGCCGCGCCACGTCCGCGCCCTTGGTACGCTTGCCGGGCGCGATCTCCACCAGCCGCAGACTGCACTCCGGCGGCAGCCGCTTCACGTATTCCGCATACCCCGCCTGCACCCAGGCCGGCATGCGCTCACCCACCGCAATCAAATGAATCCGCATGGTTCTAAGAGAAAACCACGGGGAACACGGGGAACACGGGGAAGAATTTTTCCTGGAGCGACTTATGCCCCACAGGGTGCTCAGGGTCGCGATTGCCTTCCCGACCGCAGATATCGCGGCCCGAGGTCGCTCCTACGGGCCACGAGGAACATTCACAATTCACAATATTCTTTCCCCCGTGTTCCCCGTGTCCCCCGTGGTTAATGCTTTTCTCCCCGCCGGCGCTTCCTCTCCAGGGCAACGCTCTGCGAGGGACTGCCACGCGGCACATCCGCAATTCACAATGTTCTTCCCCCGTATCCCCCGTAGTTAACGCTTTTCTCCCGCCGGCGCTTCCTCGCCCCAGAGTTTTTCGAGGTTGTAGAACTCGCGGGTCTGGGGCTGCATGACGTGGACGACTACGTCACCCAGGTCCACCAGCACCCATTCGTTGTTACGGTCGCCTTCCACGCCGAGGGGACGCACGCCGTGTTCCTTGGCCTTTTCCACCACACTATCGGCGAGCGCGCGCACCTGGCGGTTGGAACCGCCGCTGGAAATCACCATGATGTCGGTCACGTTGGACTTGCCGCGCACGTCCAGGACCTTGATGTCCACGCCCTTGCGATCTTCCAGGGCCTCGATCACCAGAGCCTTGAGCTGTTCCAGATTCATCTACACCTTCCGGTAAAGGCCGTTTTCTTCGATATAGCGCCAGACCGCGTCCGGCAACAGGTAGCGGGCGCTGGCACCCGCCGCGATGGTGTGGCGGATGGCCGTGGCAGAGATGTCCAGGGCCGTGACCGCCTGCAACCAGATACCGCCTGCGGGTTGCGCGTGCAGGTCCGCCGCTTGAGCCCGCTGCCGCGGCGCGAGCAGCGCGCGCACGGGTTCGTCGGCGCGCTCCGCCAGGGCCTCACGCGGAAAGCCCGGGCGGTGCATCACCACCAGATGGGCCAGCGCCGGCAGTTCCTCCCAGCGGTGCCAGGTGGAAAGCCCGAGAAAGGCGTCGGTACCGAGCAGCAGGCACAGCGGCCGCTGCGGCCCCAGCTCCGCGCGCAGTTCGCGCAGGGTATCCACGGTGTAGGACGGGCCGGGACGCTGGAGTTCGCGCCCATCCACCACGAAGCCCGGCTGGTCGGCCACCGCGAGACGCAGCATGGCGAGGCGCTGCTCGGGCTTGGCCACGGGCGCGGCACGGTGTGGCGGCACCGCGGCCGGAATCAGCCGCAACTCGGACAAGCCGAGTGCCTCCAGGCATTCCAGGGCGGGTCGCAAATGCCCGAAGTGGACCGGGTCGAAGGTCCCTCCGAACAGGCCCACGGCGCCCATGCCGGCGCGTTGTGTCACTCGCGGATATGACCGTCGCCGAGCAGGATCCACTTCTGCGAGGTGAGGCCTTCGAGGCCCACCGGGCCGCGGGCGTGGATCTTGTCGGTGGAGATGCCGATCTCGGCGCCGAGGCCGTAGACGAAGCCGTCGGCCAGGCGCGTGGAGGCGTTCACCATCACCGAGCTGGAATCCACCTCGGCCAGGAAGCGCCGCGCGCGGGACAGGTCTTCGGTGATGATGGCCTCGGTGTGGCCGGAGCTGTGGCGCGCGATGTGGTCCATGGCCTCGTCCAGGTCCTTCACCACGCGGATGGACAGGATGGGCGCCAGGTATTCCTCGTCCCAGTCCGCCTCGGTAGCGGCCTTGGCAAAGGGCAGCAGGCGGCAAGTAGTTTCGCAGCCGCGCAGCTCGACGCCCTTCTCCTGGTACATGCGGCCCAGTTCCGGCAGCACCTGTTCGGCCACGCCCTCGGCCACCAGCAGGGTCTCCATGGTGTTGCAGGTGCCGTAGCGCTGGGTCTTGGCGTTGAAGGCGATGCGCATGGCCTTGTCGAGATCGGCCATGTCGTCGATGTACACGTGGCAGACGCCGTGCAGGTGCTTGATGACCGGCACGCGCGCCTCAAGGGTGATGCGCTCGATGAGCGACTTGCCGCCGCGCGGCACGATCACGTCCACGTACTTGGTCATGGTGATGAGCGCGCCCACCGCAGCGCGGTCGGCGGTCTCCACCACCTGCACCGCATCGGCGGGCAGGCCGGCGGCGGCCAGACCCTCGCGGATGCAGGCGGCGATGGCCTGGTTGGAATGCAGCGCCTCGGAACCGCCGCGTAGGATGGCGGCGTTGCCGGCCTTCAGGCACAGGCCCGCGGCGTCGGCGGTCACGTTGGGGCGCGATTCATAGATGATGCCGATGACGCCCAGGGGCACGCGCATGCGTCCGAGCTGAAAGCCCTGCGGGCGGTACTTCATGTCGCTGATCTCGCCCACGGGATCGGGCAGCTCGGCCATCTGACGCAGGCCCTCGGCCATGCCGGCCACACCGGCATCGGTGATGCTGAGACGATCGAGCATGGCGGCGTCCAGACCCTTGGCGCGCCCGGCCTCCAGGTCCTTGGCGTTCTCCGCCACCAGATGCGCGCGCTCGCGCTCAAGCGCATCAGCGATGGCGTGCAGCGCCGCGTTCTTGGTCCCGGTGTTCGCCCGCGCCATCGCGCGCGCCGCCGCCCGGGCCCTCTGCCCCACCGTTTCCATATACTGCCGAACGTCCATCAGTAGGCCTCTGGAAAGTCTCTCTGGAAAAAAGCGTTAACCACGGGGAGCACGGGGAACACGGGGATATTGAGAAGAAATGATCTCTTCCCCCCGTGTTCCCCCGTGTCCCCCGTGGTTTGATATGTTTTCTACACCAGCCGCACGCCGGCGATGAAGAGGGCCAATTGTAACAATTCGTCCCAGGGGTTGCCCGGTTCGAGGCCTTTCACCTGGCGGTCGACACGGGCACCGAGCAGCAGGGCGCGCTGCCAGCGGCGGGCGTTGTGGCGGCCCAGGGCGGCGCGTACCAGGGGCTTGCGTTTTTCCCACACCCTGTGCCTCGCCATGACCGTATCCACACCGCCCCCTCCAGCCTCCTCAGCCATGGCGGCGAGGTTGCGCACCTCTTTCATGAGCAGACCCAGGATCAGCAAGGGCTCCTCGCCCTCGGCGCGCAGCCCGTTCAGGATGCGCACGGCGCGCACCCCATCGCCCGCCAAGGCAGCATCCAGCAGTTCGAAGTTGTTGAAGCGCGCACTGTCCGCCACCGAGGCGGCTATCTGCTCCGCATCCAGGTGGCCTTCTCCGTGGAGCAGGCGCAGCTTGTCAATCTCCTGCGCCGCGGCCAGCAGGTTGCCTTCCACGCGGTCGGCGAGCAGTTGCACCGCTTCTGGCGTGCCTTGCAGCCCCCGCCCATGCATACGCCGGCGGATCCACCCTGGCAACTGCCCGTGATCCACGGGCCAGATCTGAATCATGGCGCCCGCGGCCTCCAGCGCGGCCAGCCACTTGGGTGGTTGGCGATCGGGTTTGCCCATGGTCACCAGCAGCAGGTTGTCCTCGGGCGCGGAGCGGGCGTACTCGGTAAGTACCCGGGCGCCTTCGTCGCCCACCTTGGTGCCGGTGATGCGCAGTTCGATGATGCGGCGCTCGGCGAACAATGACATGCCCTGGGCGGTGGCAAGCAGCATCGGCCACTCGAAGCCGCTTTCCACGTGCATCACCGCGCGCTCGGTGTAGCCCTGCGCGCGTGCGGCGGCACGAATGGCATCGGCCGCTTCAATGATCTGCAAGGGCTCCTCACCGCTTATCACATAGACGGGCAGCAGCGGACTGCGCAGGTGGGAACCCAGGTGCTCGAGGCGCAGCTTCATTGCGGCTGCAAGGCCTGATTGAACTGGCGCAACAACTGGCGCACCGCCTGCCGGCGCATCTCGCCGCGCAGTAATTCCTCCTCGTTGCTGGCACCGAGCACATTGGCCGGGTCGAAGCCGTAGGTGCGCACCACCACCGCCGATTGCTGGGGCGCCATATTCTTGCCTTCGGGCGTGCGCAGCACCGCCTTCAGCGCATAGCGCAGCTCGTACTCGGAGGCCTTGCCCGCCGCGCCAACACTGGCCACGCGCCGGTCGAAGCGCTCATTGACGATGTGCAGTACCGCTGTGCCACCCTCACCAGGCCCCACCAGTGCACCACCTGCATTACGCAGCACCTGGGCAAGTTCGATGCCGAGCGGGCCCTCGGGCAGCGCGCCGCGCAGTTCGGTACGCACCATCTCCTCCGGCAGCACCGCCGCACCGCGCAGATGGAAACCGCAGCCCGCCAGAGCGGCGGCCAGGCCCAGCACCCACACGGCGCGCCAGCGGCTCATCCCTTCACTACCACGTTCACCAAACGGCCGGGCACCACGATCACTTTGACGATGGGCTTGCCCTCCACGAAGCGCTGCACGTTGGCGTCGGCGATGGCGGCCGCTTCGATGGCCGCCTTGTCCGCACCGGCGGGCACGCTGATCTGGCCGCGCACCTTGCCGTTCACCTGCACGACGAGGTCGATGCTGTCGCGCTGGAGCGCGGACTCCGCCACCTGCGGCCAGGGAGCGGCGAGGATGTCCGCGCCATAGCCCAGCTCGGACCACAGGTGCTGAGTCAGGTGCGGCGCGATGGGC
>JBAYQE010000069.1:0-14428 GCA_041677345.1 Thiohalomonadaceae bacterium | reverse complement strand
GTTGGTGAGCAGGTCGAGCAGGAGTTCTTCTTCATTCTTCGGCGGGTTCTTGAGCAGTTCGACCAGCGCGGCGACCTGCTGGGCATCGAGGGGCAGCGGGGGCAGGCCCTGGGCGGCGCGTTCAGTGACGTGGGTGCGGTATTCGTTCAACATTCCAAGTACCTAAGTCATAAAGAAAATTCGGTGACCGGGGGCGCGAAAAGGCGCGCGACAATGGCTCGCTAGCATACCATTTGTGAGCATGACCGGGTCGGGGGATGCGGATTGGAGGGATCCTGCCTGTCAAGCATTCCGCGCGGGTGGCGCTTGCCCACCGCGCAGGGACGCCGGGCGGCGGACTGCGAATTGCCCAGGCGCTCCTTTATATGGAGAGCATCAGCTGCAATTCGTACCGCAACAGCGCCTGGACCGTCTTGCTGCGAAGGGTGTCCATGAGCGGGTTTTCGCCGCGCTACCGCGCGTCGGCGGCACTCCGGCTGCACAGGTGGCACCCGGCCCATCGGTCACGCCGGGCGCATCCTGCTGGCACCCCTGCGCTCAGCTCGCCGCGCGGTATGGGGGGAACCAGCCGCTCGGATCGTGGCCCTCGCGGCCGGAGCGTTCCAGCAGCCACTGGTAGCGGTGTGGGTTGAGCACTATGCGCAAGGTGTAGGTGTCAGCACGGTGGCGGGAGAAGCCGGTCTTGAACTGGAACAGGGAATCGCTACTCGAACCGCCAACGCCGCCTCCCACGTGGAAGAAGCGGAAACCCTGTTCCTTTGCCCACAGGGCTCCGGCGTGATAGAGCGTCACGGAAGGCGACAAACGCATGTAGGGCCCCAATGTCCCCGACAGATGACCTTGCAGAAACTCGCCGGTGCCGAGATTCAGCGCGGCGGCTGCGACCTCCCCGGAAGGTGCACGGATGGAAACGAGATGGATACGATCGCCCAGTTGCGTTCGCAGGTCTTCGAAATAGCCATCGCTGAAGTAGTAATCTTCGGCCGCCCCCACTCGTTGCATGCTCTCGCGATAGATCCTGATGAACGCCCTGTACTGCTCCCATTCGTCGAATCCCACCTGGAAACCGGCGCGTTCGAGGCCCCGCACCTTGTGCTGCCAGCCCTTGCGCATGTCTTTCCACAGGCTGTCCTTCGATTCGCTCAGATCCGCATAGACCGTCGCGCCATGGTGGACCAGCGTACCGACCGTCCGCAGGAGCTCCGCAGGTATGGGCAAAAGCGGGTGTAACCGGATGAACGCCGTAACCAGATCCTGCTCTGCCCCTGAACGCTTGAAGGCATGGAAAAAACTGCGCAGTTCCTCTGCCGAAGCATTCTCGGGCACGAGCGGCGACGCATAGCCGTATGGCGAGAAGCCGTCCCGCCAGTTGGGCGGGGAACCAAAGCCGTTACGCTGCGGTTTTAGCACCAGTGGCAACAGGAACGCCCTGCCGTCGCGCTGCCAGAGAAAACAAGCAGGCTCGCCACCGTCGTGTTTGGCGACGACGCTGACATATTCGGGGGTGTGATAAGTATCGTGGGATAGCTCACGCAGGGCACGCACCCAGCGTTCGTCACCAGGCACCATCCATGCGCCGTTGTCCTGCTCCATGCGTCTTCCTTTTTTTCTGGTGTGGGCTGCGAACAGTGCCTTCGAGATAACAAAACACCCCAAAGCATTCCATGACTGGGGGCTTGTCGTTTGCTTGCCGCGCCTTCGTTGACAACGCGCAAGCGCAAACCCGGCGCATGCGGACTCGCCAAAAAAAATAGCACCTTACCGGAAGGTGTCGCGGTCAAAGCGATTCGCAGCCGCTTAATCTCCTTGCACGCGTCACTATGCTACTTTTCGACCATCATTCCCGTTTCGTTTTCCCTCGTCGCCAACCGTGTCCGCAAGGAGCGCCTAGTGACCACCAAGGTTTTCATTGCCGGTGCCAGTTACCTGGGTAGAGAGCTGTACGGCTGGATCACACGGATCGTGCAAGGACAGACATCGACGTGTTGGGCTTTGTGGATGACGCAGATATCGAATTGGCGCCTCATGGCATCGACCTTCCACTCTGTCGTCCGGAGGAATGGAAAAAACACTTCGCCGACGCATCCTTCCTCGTCAGCGTGCTTATGCCAAAGAATCGCCGAGCCATGGTGGGCAAGCTGCTGCAGGCCGGCGCGACGCCCGCCAGTTACGCCACTCGTCAGTGCTGATCGGCCGTGATGCGGTCATCGGTGAGGACTCGGTGCTGTTGCCGAACACCCTGGTCAGCGCCTTCACGCGACTCGGCCGTTTTGTGTTTGCCAACCCCGGATGCACCATCGGCCATGACAACGCGCTTGCTGATTACGTGACCCTACTGGGGAGCAGCACACTCAATGGGCTGGTCACCGTCGACTCCGATGCCGTAATCGGATCACGGGCAGTCATCCATCCTGGGACACACATCGGCACAGGTGCGACCGTGGGCATCGGCAGTGTGGTAATGGGCCATGTCGCCGCCGGGAGCACGGTATTGGGAAATCCCGCCCGCAAGCTGCCCGAGACAGTAGCGGCTCGCACGGCGTGACTTGGGCTGAATCGCGCTTGCGTCTGAATCACCTTATTGTCCCATTCCGTTCATGTCCCGATGATTTTTTGGGCTAACTTTTTCCGAGCCTCATTTCCCAACCCAAGGAATGGTTAAATGCGCATTCTCGTCACCGGTTCTGCCGGCTTTATCGGCGGAGCGCTGAGTATTAGCCTCCTCGCAAAGGACCATAAGGTCATCGGCATCGACAACCTGAATGACTATTACGATCCGGGATTCAAGCGGGCACGCCTCGCCACTTTCCGCGAACACCGCAACTACACCCATATTCATGGCAGTATCGCCGATCGTGAATTGATGCATGAGGTGTTCGCGAACCATCGTCCGCAGCGTGTGGTCCACCTGGCCGCACAGGCCGGCGTAAGACACTCCATCAAGGATCCCTACGCCTATGTGGACTCGAATCTGGTTGGCTTCCTGAACATCCTGGAAGGTTGCCGTCACCACCGCGTGGAGCATCTGGTTTACGCCTCCAGCAGCTCCGTCTATGGCGGGAACATCACCATGCCCTACTCCACGCGCGACAGCGTTGATCATCCCCTGTCACTCTACGCCGCCACCAAGAAAGCCAACGAGATGATGGCCCATTCCTACAGTCATCTCTACGGTATTCCCACCACAGGATTGCGTTTCTTCACTATCTATGGCCCGTGGAACCGCCCGGACATGGCGACCTATTCATTCGCCCAGGCGATCATGGCGGGCAAGCCCATCGACGTCTTCAACCATGGCAACCACCGGCGCGACTTTACCTACATCGATGACATCATCGCCGGTGTCGAATTGGCCCTTGCCAAGATCCCGGAACCGCATCCGGACGCAGCCCCCGAGGACCCTGGCCGGAGCCGTAGCGCGCCCTTTCGGGTCTACAACATCGGCAACAACCGTCCTGTGGAACTTCAACGTTATATCCAGGTACTTGAAGACAGCCTGGGGCGCAAGGCCGTCAAGAACATGCGCGAAATGCAACCGGGCGACGTCGCTGAAACCTATGCCGATATTGACGATTTCTCCGCAGAAACGGGCTACACGACCACAACCGATATTGAACAGGGACTACCACGGTTCGCCAAGTGGTTCCTCGAATATCACGCGCTTTGCGCCTGATGCATCCGCAGCGAGCCAGGGTTACCTGTCATGACCACAACTGTTCAAAACGGCCTCACCATCAGCGAGACGCTGCTCGCGCTGCATGCTTGGCGCTGGAAAATCTTTGCCATCGTGTTGCTTACGGTTGGCCTCGGCGTTCTCCACGTCACGATCACACCGAACACCTATCGTGCCGATGCACTGGTGCAAATCGTACGGCAGGAACCTGGACGACCGCAGGCCAGGGAGGGTGACATTCGGGCTGTCGCCGCCGAGTTCCGCAAGGAAAGCAATGTGTTTGCGGAGACCGCCGTGATCCAGTCCCGCACCCTTCTCGGCAGCGTGGTGGAGCAACTCGGCCTTGATCTGGTGGTAACGCCCCTCCGTCCTGCGCGTCACCAATGGTCTGCCTTGGTACCATCCCGCCTCCTGTCGGTCCTCATCAAGGGACCCGACCGGGACCATGCACACCCCCATGCCCCAGTGGCCGAGTTCGTGGTAGCGACGACGCTTCTCGATGAGCCGTTCTTCCTGGAGTTCGACGAGGATGGACGGGCCACACTCAAAGATGCGCAGGGCACACCGCTGGGAAGTGGTCCTGCATCTGAACCACTGGTCCTGGAGACACCCGATGGCACCATTCACCTTGCGTTCGATCAGGAAAAAGTCACTCCAAACACCCGTTACCAGGTGATGCGCCATTCTGTGGTGTCAGCGGTAGACGCGCTGAAAAAGCGACTGAAGGTCGCGGAGCAAGGGGAACATTCCGGTGTGCTGCGGATTAGCCTCGATGGCCATGATGGGGCCATCACGCGCGAAATCGTGCGCACCATCGTGCATACCTACGACGAGTTACATCACCAATGGCAGTCTCACGACATCGGCGAGGCGCTCTCATACCTCGAGTCGCAGATGCCGGAACTCGCCAAGCGGGCCGAACGTGCAGAAACTGCGATTACAATCGCCCAACGGGCCAACTATTCCCTCGACATCCGGGATGAAGGGAAACGCATCAGTGATCGCGTGAGTAAACTGGAGACGGAGATTGGCAAGGAAAGGCGCAAGCTTGACCTTTATATACCGGGCCATCCGGAATATGCTCAAATCGAAGCAACTATCGCTCGACTAAATGAGGAGATCCATGTTCTGCGCACGCGATTGAAGCAATTGCCGATGCTTCAGGAGCGCATGAAAGAACTTGCCAGAAAAGCCGGCGTGACGTCGTAAATCTACGCCCATTTGATGAAGAACGTGCAGGAACTCCAGATCGTCAAAGCAGCCATCTCCAATGACATTCGCATCATCGATCGTGGGGAGACCTTGTCCGAACCGGTCGCCCCGAACACCGGCTTTGTGCTGGCGTTCACGCTCCTTCTGGGTGTGTTCGGTGGCAGTGCAGGTGCCATCATTCGCCACCTGCGGCGTGGGATCTCCGACAACCCTGATTCCATAGAGCACCTGCTCGAGTTGCCCGTTTATGCGACCTTGCCCTACGTGCCGCACCAGCGCTCACTGGAGCGCTACCGGCGGCCGTACACTCCGGGTGCGCCCGCCGTACTTGCGCTTCAGGCACCCACCGATACCGCCATCGAGGGGTTGCGTGGGCTACGCACCTGGTTCAACACAGGCGACTTCCGGAGTACCAAGAAGGGGCTGTTAATCACCGGCCCCACCCAGGCGGTCGGTAAGACCTTCGTGAGTACAAATCTGGCGGCGGTGCTCGCCGCCACAGACCGCCGCGTGCTGTTGATTGATGCGGATATGCGCAAGGGTGAGTTGGAAAAGGTGCTCAAGCTGGATACCGCACCGGGACTTGCCGACTTGCTCAGTGACCCGACCATCGATGTACGTGAAGTGATCCATAGCGTCGGCGGATTTCACTGCATAGCCAAAGGTTCATGCCATGAGCTTTGTTCGGAACTCCTTTGGAACGGCCGGTTCCGGGAGTTGCTCGCTTACGCCTGCGCGAATTTCGACGATGTCATTATCGATTCGCCGCCCATTTTGGCTGTGTCCGATGCGGTACTGATCGGGCAGATGGTCGGTAGTGCACTCCTGGTCGCGCGCGCCGGCGTCACCACCGCCGCTGAACTGCTCGAGGCAAAAAAGCGGCTCGCACAGGCAGAGATTCCGCTCAAAGGCGTTATCTTCAACGGCGTCACCATGGGCCGGTGGCGCTATGGGTACGGCTACAGCTATAGCTACGACCATAGCGCTGCACGCTGATCGTGCCACACCTCGGAGAATCCATTCCATGGCAAGGATCGCTGTGCTTGGCAGTCTTCCATCTTCCCTGGTCGCGTTCCGGCGTTTCCTCATTGAGGCAATGATTGCCCAGGGACACGAGGTGTTCGCCTGCGCCCCGGACGCCCCGGATGACGTGCGGGCCAAACTGGATGAGATGGGCGCCATTTATTGCGACGCCCCCCTGAAGCGGGCAGGTATGAACCCCCTTCAGGACCTGGCCACGATTGCCGGGCTGACCAGGCTATTCCGTCGCATTTCCCCCGACGTTTTCCTTGGCTATACGGCAAAACCGATCATTTATGGTTCCCTTGCAGCCCATTTTACCGGAGTGCCGCACATCTACTCCATGATTGAAGGACTGGGCTACGCCTTTTCCGGGAACGATGTGCGGCGCAGGCTACTGGCTTCGGTGCTTGGCGCGATGTACCGCACGGCGCTTCGCCACAACGAGCGCGTCTTTTATCTCAACCCGGACGATATCGAGTTTTCGGTCCAGCAGGGGATGCTCGCCGCACGTGAGCAGGCATATCTCATCGGCGGCATCGGTGTTGACCTCCTGCACTTCTCTCCCCGACCGCTGCCCCGCAAGGTGTCATTTCTGATGACCAATCGCTTGTTGTGGGACAAAGGCGTGGGCGAATACGTGGAGGCGGCCCGTCAGGTGCGTGCCCGACACCCGGACGTCCGGTTCCGGCTCCTCGGTGGGCTCGATGTCAATCCCAATTCGGTGCGACCAGAGCACCTGCAACAATGGGTGGATTCAGGGGACATCGATTATTACGGGCACCAAAGTGATGTGCGTCCCTTCATCGCCGACAGTGCCGTATGCGTGCTCCCTTCCTATTGTCGTGAAGGGGTGCCCGCCACCCTGATGGAAGCGATGGCTATGGGGCGCGCGCTGATTACCACCGATGCCCCCGGTTGCCGCGAAACCGTGGAGCAGGGCCGCAACGGCTTCCTGGTGCCGGTGCGCGATACCCACGCCCTGGCTGAAGCCATGCTCCGGTTTGTCGAGGAACCGGCATTGGTGACATGCTTGGGACAGGAGAGCCGCCGCATCGCCGAGGAACGTTTCGACGTCCACAAAGTGAACCGCCGCTTCCTGGATGCCATGAACCTGATGCGAGGCAGCGGTAACTTTACCTTGCAAGACGCAAGCAGCGCGGCTTGATGCCGCGCCGTCGCCGTATGCGTTACGCGCAATCCTCTCCAGCATACGCCGTCCGTGACGTGACGGCGTGAAACTCTGCGTAGGTGCTCTCCCACTGATTCAATATGCTCTCCATGCCGTAATTCTCCAGGCACAGTCGCCTGGCCGCCTGGCCCATTTGCTGACGCGTAGCGGGGCCCAATGACATCATCTTCGCCATGCGCTGGGCCAGTGCATCCACATCACGACTGGGGCACAAGAATCCGCTGACACCCTCCGTGACAGTCTCTGCATTGCCGCCGACGTCCGTCGCCACGATGGGCAGCCCGGCCGCCGCGGCCTCCAACAGTACCATCGGCAACCCCTCCCGGGCCGATGACATCACATAGGCATCGCTCGCACACATGATGTCCGGAACGTCATCCCTTCTGCCAAGAAACACTACGCGATCGTCCAGGCCCAGCTCCTCCACCAGCGCGTTGCACTGTGTCCGGAGGGCACCCTCGCCGACGATGAGCAATCTCACCTTCTTCTTGCCTGCGATCCGGGCAAACGCGTGCAGCATCGTCGGATAGTCTTTCCCGGGATCCAGGCGACCTACCGCCAACCAGGTGAACGCCTCCCCCAGCGCCAGGTGCTCGCGCATGCGGACCCGGGTATGGTCGTCGGTATGAAACAGCGACGTATCGACACCGTTGGGAATGCAGCGGATGCGATGGGCAGGGGCCGCCTTCACCTCGATGTAGCACCGGACCGCTGCCCGGCTCACGTTGGTGGTCACGTCCGTGAGCCTGTCACTCAGACGATAGGCCCACTCACGCAAGCGGCCGCCTTCGTCGATGCTGTGCGCGGTGGAAACGACCACGGGCACACGCACGAGCAGCCGCACGGCGCGCCCAAGCAGGTTGGCGTGGATCATGTGGCAATGGAGCACATCCGGTCGCCATGCGCGCAGCAGACGGCGAAGCCTGACGAGTGCGCGCGGATCGGGCATCCCGCGCCGCATGCCTAGGGAGTGAATCTCGAACCCTTCCGCGCGCAGTCGCGCGCTCACGCCCGCAGGGGGTAACAAGGAGACAAGATGCACTCGCCAGCCGCGTGCCCGCAGGCCGCGCGCGAGGTTTGCCACCTGCATCTCCGCCCCACCCCAGCCAAACCCCGTGCACAGCAGGCAAACCGATCTCAGTTTCCCCAGCCCCGCCTGGTCACATGCGTTCACACAAACCCTCCCTCATGTGTGTACCAAGCCCATGCAGATGGCGCCTGCCTGGTACGGCCGTCACGGCGGCCGCGTGGGCCAGTGCCATGCCGAACAACACCCAGGTTTCCTTGCGCCATTCCCAATTGGAAACGAACGAGGCGATACCCCACGTAAGAAGCAACAGCCCCCAGAGATAGCGCTCGCCGCGTGGTAGTCGCCAGATGACCATACCGACGATGAGCACGATGCCGAGGAACAGGAGCAGTCCCACCACGCCGTTCTCTGCAAGGATGGCGATATAGGCGTTGTGTGGTGCTATGGCGTAGCCAAGATATTTCGTCACGCCGGCTTCAAAACTGCCGCTGCCTGCACCGAGAAACCAGTGCTGATTCACGATCTGCAGACCGGCGCTCCAGATGGTCGAGCGGCTGTTCATGTCTCCTGCGGTCAGTTCGCTGCCGATGGTTGCGATACGCGCGATGGCGGTCTGGGGCAGATTGGCCACCATCATCACGATCATGATGGAAGCCACCAGGGGGAAGAGGATCTTCTCGGTCCTTTTCAGGTCGTCGAAGCGCAAGACGATGTAGGACAACACCATGAATGCCACAACCGCACCACCCCGCGAGGCCGTCAAGAACACGGCGAAGAGCCCCAGCGGTACATAGAGATTACCTACCCACGTGAGCCAATCGCGCGTCTGCCGTAGTCGCAGATACCACGCCATGGGAATTGCCATCACCAGTGCATAGGCGAGATCGTTCGGATTCATGTCACCGGCGCTGTATCGCTGGTAGGCCAATTCCACGCCCTGCGCATAGGAATAGAGCGTGAAACCGGCCGCCACACCTGCGCCGAGGACGAAGGCACCCAACAGGTTCTCCACCCGGATCACCGTATCCGCACTCTGGAAGATCACCCAAAAGAGGAGAAGCAGCTGGGCATAGGTGATTATTTTCATGACCGTCGCTTCGGTATCGATGCTCCAGAAATACGAGATACCTGCAAGAGCAACGAATGCCAGAGCAACAAAGTGCGCCGCATGGAACCGCCACTGCCCCTTGGCAAGGGTGCTCATCATGCACATGGCAAATGCCGGCATGCCGATGATCCGCGAGATCGTGCCAAAGGAGTCGAACATCGCCATGTCCGTCCAGGGCATCGTGAATACCAATCCCCACAACAGCAGGTAAGCGAGCCTATCCATGGGCCAGGCCAAACAGTGCCAGATAATCTTCCGTCACCTTGCGCACGTGAAATCGCAGTGAAGCGGGCTTGGTGGCTGCGCCTTCACGGCCGCCGGAGAGCTGCCCGACAATCGCCGAAGCCATGGCGGTCTCATCTCCAATCGGCACCAGGGTCCCGAAGCGTCCGCCCTGGAGGATTTCACGGGGTCCACTCTGGCAATCGGTGGCGACAATCGGTGTACCGAGGGCAAAGGCCTGCACCATTGCGTTTGGCAGACCTTCAAACAGGGAACTCAGTACGAAGACCGACGCGCGTGTCATGTACGCGAACGGATTCTCGACAAAGCCCGGCAACGCGACATCTTCTTCAAGCCCCAGTTCGGCCACGAGCCGTTCCAGCATCCCGCGTTGCTCCCCCTCCCCCAGGATCAACAGGCGCGCCACATGCCGATCCCTTACCTGGCGAAAGGCCCGTATCAGCGTCGCGAAGTCCTTTTGTGGCGTCAGACGCCCCACCCCGAGCACGAGCGGGATTTCCCGATCCCGCGCCCATGGGTGCGATGGTAACTGCTGTGCCAAGGTGAACAGACGGTCATTCACCACGGGGTTGTGGATCACGTGGACGCGTTGGCGTGCCATGCTGTGGTTTTTCACGAGATCATCTGCGACCCCCTCCGAGGGTGCGATGATTCCGTCGGCCAGCCGATAGGTCCAGCGCACCAGCCAGGGTGCCACGCGTACCGCCAGGCGCGCGCCCGCAGTCTCCCTGGAGAGTACGTTTGCCTCGCGGACGAAGAGGCGCACCTGCACACCGGTGACAGCCCTGGCGAGCACCGATGCCACATTGGCGTGGGTCAGTGTCGCCATGAGTACCTGCGGTCGCTCCTGGCGCAGATAGCGGCACAAGCGCCCGAAGCTTTTTGACACCCGTCCCGTGGCGAAATCCACCACGCGCACTTCCGCAGGCAGCTCGGCGCGATAAGGACCTGCCCCGTCCACGGTGAGCAGGTCCACCGCGCAGCCCGCCCGCACGAATTCGCCCGCCAGCGTAATCATCACACGCTCGGCCCCACCCCCGCCAAGGGTTGGCACGAACAATGCCACTGTTCTTTTCTGCATCGGTGCATCCATCCCCGTCCCCCGGATTCCCCTCCTCACGCCACACCACGGTTCCACGCACGGAATGCCCCCAACAGGCGCCTACGACTGCCACCGGCATCGAGCAGGACGAGAATGACCCCATAGCCCACACTCCCCACTGTCACCTGAATGGCGAGCCAGTCGATGCCACGACCGTCGCGGCACGTCCAGACCAGGCCTGCCATGGCTGTGCACGCAATCAAGATCTTGAAGTGATCCCGCCGCCCCATCCGGAGCGGAAACAAGCGCCTCCCCCAAGCCACGCTCAACAACAACCCCACCGTGTAGGCCGCCACCAATGAATACGCGGCACCCAGGAGGCCGAACGCAGGAATGGTCCACAGATTGAGACCCACGTTGACCACGGCCGCGACCAGGTTCACCAGCATGGAGTCCCGCGTCTTTTCCGCCAGTTGGAAGGCAATATCGGCATAGAAGGCCTTGATGCCGCTGATGATGATTCCCAGGGCAATCCATGGAATGAGCATTGCGGCGCTCGCGGAATAGGCACTGCCGAACACGACATCGGCGATGTTGCCGGCGCATACGGCCATACCTGCTGCTGCCGGCAGCGCAACTACCAGCAACAGCGTCAGGTTCTTTTCCATCTGTTCTGCGGCCGCCTGAGGGCCTCGTTGCTCGAAGGCCCGGACCGCCAGCGGGTAGGCCGCGAGATTCACGATACTCATCAGCACTCCGAGGGATTGGAGCGTCAGATCGTAGCCCGGCGCAAACAGGCCTACCGCCTCGCTTCCCATGAAGGCACTGAGCATGAAGCGATCCGAAGCCACGATGATGAAATTCAGCGCAAACGTGAACGTGAGCGGCGCCCCGTAGCGGAGAAGTTTGCGAAGTATTTCCGCGTCTTGGGGTGTCCTCAGTGCGCGCCCCCAGTCTTTCGGCATGAAGGCAACCGACGCGAGAACCAATGCTGTCAATACGCCAAACAGTGGCGCGGCCGCCCCCTGGCCCAGCCAGACCAGCAGCGCACCGACGGCGAAGGCGACGACGGAGCGGACAGTGGACATCATCCCGTAACGCATCGGCTGCATACGGACACGGACAAGTTCGAGACTTAATTCAAACCACGCGTGTGCAATGAGCACGCCCAAGGTGAGCCAGACAATCTTTGGGGGTAGGCTGCTTGCGAAAACACGCGCGCCCAGTGCGGCCGTGGCAGCTACTAGCACCCCTACCACAAAAGCGCGCAGAATAGTGGCGAGGAGCGCTTCAGGATGGGGCTCGTGGCGGGGGAGAAAGCGTGCGACACCTAACGACAACCATTGGAATCCAAGCGCCGCCCCCAGACTGACCGTCGCCATGGCGAGCGCATAGACGCCATAAGCATCAGGATCGAGCCAGCGCGTAAAAAACGCGATGGCAAAAAAATTGATAATTGCCGGCACTCCTCGTGCTGCCAGGTACACGCCACTGTGGCGCAGAAGCATTCCTTTTCCTCTCTATACGGGCACCGCCTCGTGAGGCGTTCATGGTTCGTCGATACGACCGACCGCCTGTGCCCGTTCCTGACGATATGGGCCTATGACGCGACCGCTTCACTATAGGAGAAGCCGGTCACATCCGCCGGAACCATCCACTCGCCTCCCCGCCCTCCTGCGGATCAATTCGCAGTACTCCCGACCGATTTGCCCGATGCTCCGCACCACAAAAGCGGCACGCAAGGAGGCTAATCAAGCACACTCGGGGGATTCATAAATGTCCAGCATCACCAAGCGGTACACGCGCCGCGTGTCTCCACGGCGCTTTTTCACATTCCTCACCATCGCCGCGGCCGCAGCATCTCAAGTAGCCTGCATCGAAACATCCGACGTCGATCCAGGTGATGACAAACCACCGGTTGTGGAGAAACCACGCGCAACCATGAGCGGGCATATCTACGATGGGCCCGTCCGTGACGCCGAAATCGTCGTCACCGATTTTGAGGGGAACACCCTTGACGAGGTAAGTAGCAACTATAGAGGTCGCTATTCCTTATCGGTGCCGGCCGATGCGGAGTTTCCGCTGCTGTTTTCGGCCAGCGGCGGCACCGACCTTGTGACCGGAAGCGTCCCAGATCTGCCGCTCCAGTCCGTCGCACTGAAGGCCGAAACGGGAATCATCAACATCACGCCCACGACGACCCTCGCGACACAAACGGCCAAGGCCATGAGCGGCGGCCTGAACGCGGTCAACCTCCGGGAGGCAATGGCTTATGTCTCCGCGAATCTCCATTTCGGACTCGACCAAACCCAAGTCCCTGACCCGTTTGCGATCCCGATCGGCAACGATAACGTCGCTGCTATCCTGAAAACCAACGAGGCGATGGGAGAGTGGCTTCGTCGCACCAAGGATGCGCTGCTCACGAACGGAGAGTCCGTCTCTGTTGAGGATGTGGTATTCAGTATTGCCGCAGACCTGACCGACGGCATCATCGATGGCCGGGGTGCCGACAAGGCCGATCTGCGCGTGGCCGCCACCTCGCTCACCGTCGCCGCGCAGGTCCACGCAGAGACCATCACCAATGGCCTGCAGGTGGATCATGCCCCGGTGCGTGACCTCATGGACGCAGCTATTGGCCAGGTCGCGCCGTCATCACTGCTCCGCACAGAGGATCTGCCGGTGACCCCGGGGATGCTTTACACAACACGGACACTGTTGGCCGCAGCACAATCCGTGATGACCGCCACCTCGCTGTCTGCCGCCAATCAGGCACTCAGCGGGATTGACGCGGGGGTGAAGCCCGCCGAAATCCGCGCCCTGATGCCTGCAGAGACGGCGTCTTCACTTGATGCCGCCATCACGACAACGGCACAGGGCACTGCCGCGCAACAGCAGACCGTGATCACAACCTACACTGAGATCCTCGCCGGCGCCTCCCCCGACGATTATTTCCCGGCGGATGAGGAGCCCACCGAACCGGATCCTGGTGAGGAACCCGATCCCCGTCAGGAACCTGAGCCGGATCCGATCCCGGGCGCGTTCAAGTTCACGTCCGACGCCTTCACCATTCCTGAGGACATCGGCACCTTCACGACCACCGTGCGCCGCGTGGACGGGAGCGACGGTGCGGTGACTGTACGGTGGCGTACCCGGACGTTTGACGGCTATGGCACAGCTGACTGGTCGACCGACTACGGTACCGTGGACTTCACCACGCTCCATTTCGCCGACGGTGAAACCAGCAAGACCATCGGTGTCACAATTCATGATGACGCGTTGATGGAAGGCAATGAGACCTTCTCCCTGCTGCTCGCCAACCCTACGGGCGGTGCGGAACTCGGATCCCCGGCGGTGGCCCTGGTGACCATCGAGGATAACGATGAGGAATCAACCCCCACGCCGCCCGACGCCAACTACCCGGCGGACACCGTTCTGAGCACGGTGTCCTTCCCCGGTGTGCGGCGCCCCGGCTACCTGTCATCCATCACGGATCCGACCTTCAAGACGCGTATTACGCGCGTCACTGACGATGCCGTGTTTGGTGTGAGCAATGCACGTCACCACTACTCCAAGGTCAATCCCTGGAATGCGGACAACACGCGCTTCATTACCTGGCCCAACTTCCTCGTCGATGCCACGACCAACAAGCTGATTGGCAAGTTCAGTGCCCCCAGCGACTACCGTTGGTCCAATGTGGACCCAGACGTCATGTATGGAACCACGGGTACGCGCCTGGAGAAACTGGTAGTCAGCACCAACAGGCGCACCACGCTCACCACCTTCCCGTACGACGAATGCTGGTTCGGTAATCACGAGGGCAACCTTTCCGACGACGACAAGTATGCGGTAATCAGCTGCCGCCGGGGGGCGGATGCCGTTCTGAACCTCTACAACTTCGAAACCGGTTC
>JBAYQE010000068.1:0-14666 GCA_041677345.1 Thiohalomonadaceae bacterium | reverse complement strand
TGGTGGGGTTCGCCGCCCAGGTAGAGCAGGTTGGGCTGGCCGCCGGCGAGGCCGATGTCGGCTTCGCGGGCCTCGCCCGGGCCGTTGACCACGCAGCCGATCACCGCCACGTCCATGGGTTCGGTGACGTCTTCGAGCCGCTGCTCCAGGGCGTTGACGGTGGCGATGACGTCGAAGTTCTGGCGCGAGCACGACGGGCAGGCGATGAGATTGATGCCCTTGCTGCGCAGGCGCAGGCTCTTGAGGATGTCGAAGCCCACGCGGATCTCTTCCACGGGATCGGCAGCGAGGGACACGCGCAGGGTGTCGCCGATGCCCTCGGCCAGCAGCATGCCGAGACCGATGGCGGACTTCACCGCGCCCGAGCGGAAACCGCCGGCCTCGGTGATGCCCAGGTGCAGGGGCTGTTCGATCTGCCCGGCGAGCTGGCGGTAGGCCTCCACGGTGAGGAACACGTCGGAGGCCTTGAGGCTCACCTTGAAGTCGGGGAAGTTCAGCTTCTCCAGGATCTCGATGTGGCGCAGCGCCGATTCCACCAGGGCCTCGGGCGTGGGTTCGCCATACTTCTTCTGCAGGTCCTTTTCCAGCGAGCCGGCGTTCACGCCGATGCGGATGGGAATGCCGCGCTCGCGGGCCGCCTCCACCACCGCGCGCACGCGGTCCTCGCGGCCGATGTTGCCGGGGTTGATGCGCAGGCAGTCCACGCCCAGCTCGGCCACGCGCAGGGCGATGCGGTGATCGAAGTGGATGTCCGCCACCAGCGGCACGCTCACCTGCTGCTTGATCGCCCCGAAGGCCTCGGCGGCCTCCAGCGAGGGTACGGAGATGCGCACGATGTCGGCGCCGACCTTCTCCAGCGCGCGCACCTGGGCCACGGTGGCGGCCACGTCGGTGGTCTCGGTGTTGGTCATGCTCTGCACCGAGATGGGCGCGTCGCCGCCCACCGGCACGTTGCCGATCATGATGCGGCGCGAGACGCGCCGGCGGATGGGGTTTTGCTGGTGCATCAGTCGGTCCGGGCGGCGTTGTCGTCGGCGCTGCCGACACGGAAACGGGCGGTGTCATTGCGGCGCTGGTACGGGCTGTGATCGAACACCTCACCGTTCAGGCTCACCTGCGCGGCAGGTGAATAGCCGAAAAACACCTTGAAGGGTGCCTCGCCACGCAGTACCAGGGTGCGGCCGTTCTGGAACAGGTCATAAGCCAGCAGGCGGCCGGCGGCATCGGTGACCTCGGCCCAGCAGTCACCCGCGAAGGCGATCTCCAGCTTGGACTGCGGCATGTTGGCGGTGAGCGGGATAGGTGGCGGTGCCGCCGGTTCAGCGGCAGCGGCAACCGGCTCGGACTCGGGCTCGGGCTGCGCCGCCGGTGTCGGGACCGTCACCGGGGCAACCGGCGTTGCAGGTGTCGGCGTGGTCGCCACCGGGGACGGCACGCTCCCGGCGGTCGTATCCGGGAGCGGCGCACTGATCGCAGGCATGGCCAACGCGTCCACCTCGGGCGTGTCCTCGCCGGCCGGCACAGCCGGTGCGGCGACCGGTGCCGGCTCAGGTTCAGCAGAGACAGCCGTCATCGCCTCACTGGCGGGCGCCGGCTCCACTGCATCGTGCTGGGCTACCCACCACAGGGTAGACAGCAGAATCAGGCCACCGAATACCAGGTACGTGACCACGCGTACCCCGGGATCGCTGGCGCGCATCTGCACCGGTTGGCTGCGCGCCACGACGCCCACTGGCGGGGTCTTTTCGGCGCCGACCTCGGCAAAGCGATCAAGGATCTCCTGCTCGGGCAGACCCAGCAGGCGCGCATAACTGCGCAAATAGCCGCTCACGAAGGCGGCAGGCGGCAACTGCTCGTAATCGTCATTCTCAAGTGATTGGACGGTCTGCAGGCTCAGGCGCAGTTGCCCGGCCACATCTTCCCGTGCAAGCCCCTGCGCCTCACGCGCCTCGGCAAGCCGCCGGCCCGGACCGGCCGATACGTTGACCACTTCGATGTCCAACGTCTCGCTCACGGCTATTCGCTCCTCAGATATCGTCCCGCCTCTTCCGAGCCGGGAAACCGGTTCTTGAGTAACAGGCCATAGCTGCCCGCCGCACCCTTGTTGCCCAGCGCACGCTCCACGCGCACGCCCAGCCACAGCGATTCGGGGGTGTGCGGACCAATTTCGTTGTAGCGCTCGAGGTAGGCGCGGGCTGAGAGGGGGTTACCAGCGGCGTGACTCAGCCCGGCCATGCCGAGCAGTGCAATGGACGACTTGGGATTGACCTGCAGGGTCTTGTGGAAGTAGTCCCTGGCCTTGGCCGGGTTGCCGGCGTCACGCATGCACACGCCCAGATTCTCGAGCGTCTGGGAACGACCGGCGTAGACGGGGTTTTCCAGCACCTTCAGGAACTGTTGCTCGGATTCCTGGTAGCGCTTCGCGTTGCAGAGAAACACGCCGTAGTTGTTGTGGAGGCTGGAATTCCCCTCGTCGAGGTCGATCGCCCTGCGGAAATGGCGATCGGCATCCTCGCTCTCACCGAGGCGCCGGTAGAGCTCGGCAAGATAGTGATGGGCAACGGCCGACTTGGGATCCTGCTCCAGGGCGCGGGTGAGCTTCTCCAGCGCTATCTCATTCTGGCCCTGCAGCATGTAGCGCAGACCGAGTTCGGCATTCAGCTGGGCGGAACGGGTGTCGCGCGTGGGCATGCCGGAACAGGCAGACAACAGCAGCACCGCCGCCAGGACGGTGACAGACATCTTCATCACGTAGCACTCCTAACCGGTATGTCCATGAGCCGCCCGCGGCGCCGCGTGCGGTCCTGGACCGCACCTACCAACTGGCCGCAGGCCGCGGCGATGTCATCGCCGCGGGTCTTGCGGGTGATGGTGGTATACCCGGATTGGATGAGAATGTCCTGGAAGCGTTCGACAGCCTGGCGCGAGGAGCGCCTATAGGGACTGCCGGGGAAGGGGTTGAACGGGATCAGGTTGATCTTGCAGGGCACGTCGCGCAGCAGCTTCACCAGCGCGCGGGCATGCTCCGGGGTGTCGTTGATGCCGTCGAGCATCACGTATTCGATGGTCACGCGGCGGTGGGCGCGCTCGTCCACGTAGGCGCGGCAGGCCGCCAGCAACTCGGCAATGGGATACTTGCGGTTGATGGGCACGAGCTCGTCGCGCAAGGCGTCGTCGGGGGCGTGCAGCGAAACGGCGAGACTCACATCGGAGTATTCGCGCAGCCGATAGATGGCAGGCACCACCCCGGCGGTGCTGAGCGTCACGCGGCGGCGGGAGATGCCGAAGGCCACGTCGTCCTGCATGATGTCCATGGCCTTCACCACCGCGTCGAAGTTCATGAGCGGCTCGCCCATGCCCATCATCACCACGTTGGTCACCACGCGCTCGCCCTTGTTCTCGGGGATGCCGAGGGTGATGGCGGCGAGCAGCACCTGGCCGACGATCTCCGCCGTGGTCAGGTTGCGGTTGAAGCCCTGGCGGGCCGTGGAGCAGAAACTGCAATTGAGCGTGCAGCCCACCTGGGATGACACGCACAGGGTACCGCGGTCGTCCTCGGGGATGAACACGCATTCGACGCCCTGATCGCAGCCCAGGCGCAGCACCCACTTGCGCGTGCCGTCGCGCGACGGGGCGTCCACCGCCACTTCGGGCAGACGGATCTCGGCGCGCGCGTTCAGCTTGGCGCGCAGAGCCTTGCCGAGATCGGTCATGGCATCGAACTCGGTGATACCGTGGTGGTAGATCCACTTCATGACCTGAGAGGCGCGGAAGGCCTTCTCCCCCATGTCGGTGAAGAAGGCCTCCATGTCGCGCCGGGTCAGGCCCAGCAGATTGATTTTTTCCTGCGTGTCGGGCATGCGACCTGATTCACCCTCAGCGGGTGCGGGGGCAGAGCTCCGTGGCGGCAAAGAAATAAGCGATTTCGTTGCGCGCGGTTTCCTGGGCATCGGAGCCGTGCACGGCGTTCTCATCAATGGATTGAGCGAAATCGGCGCGGATGGTTCCGGGCGCGGCCTTCTTCGGGTCGGTGGCACCCATGATGTCACGGTGCGCGGCCACGGCATTCTCGCCTTCGAGCACAGAGATCATCACCGGGCCGGAAATCATGAAGCTCACCAGGTCGTTGAAGAAGGGGCGCTCCTTGTGCACGGCGTAGAAACCTTCGGCCTCGGCCTTCGACAGGTGCTTCATCTTGGCGGCCACGATCTTCAGGCCGGCCTTCTCGAAGCGGGCATAGATCTCGCCGATCACGTTCTTGGCAACCGCGTCGGGCTTGATGATGGAAAGGGTGCGCTCAATGGCCATCTAATTCTCCGTTCGTTAGCTTCTTGTTCGGGGTCAAAACGCGACAAACCCGCGATCATACGCGGGTCCAGGCGGCCTCGCCAGCGGTCGGGCGGTGGTTGAAAGGCATTAACACGGGGACACGGGGACGGATTACATGTGGGGTGGGAGCGGCCTCAGGCCACGATGTTCTTGCACCCGGCCTTTTCGCGGGCTTAGCCTGCTCCAGCGTCGACCCTCATGTGATTTGTTGTTCCCCGTGTTCCCCGTGTTTGAGCTTTCTCTTCAATCCCGCTCGGAAATCCACGCCATCTGGATGGCTTCGAGGATCTTTTCGTTGGAGTGGCTCGGGTCGTCGGAGAATGCGGGGAGGGCAATCACCCAGGCATGGAGGTCGGTGAAACGGACGTACTTCGGGTCCACGTCCGGATGGGCCTCATCGAGGTCGATGGCGATGTCGTTGACGTCGGTCCACTTGAGGCTCATCAGTGCTTCTCCGAGGCCAGGTTGATGGTGTATTTGGGGATCTCGACCACCAGGTCCTCCTCACCGACGACGGCCTGGCAGGACAACCGCGATTCGGGTTCCAGACCCCAGGCCTTGTCCAGCATGTCTTCTTCACCCTCTTCGGCTTCGTTCAAAGATTCGTAGCCTTCCCGAACGATGACGTGACAGGTGGTGCAGGCGCAGGACTTCTCGCAGGCATGCTCGATCTCGATGCCTTCCTCCAGGGCGGCATCAAGGATGCTGGTCCCCGGCTCGGCCTCCACCACCGCCCCCTCGGGGCAGAGCGTCTCATGGGGCAGAAAAATGATCTTCGGCATGGTTAAAAAGCCTTAACACGGAGAACACGGGGAACACGGGGGCATCAAGGGCTTGAATCCACGCTGCTCTGCATCAGCACTGTGGTTCTGAACACGATGACCATCCAACATCATTCGATCCCCGTGTTCCCCGTGTCCCCCGTGTTTGCGCTTTTCAGCCACCGTCAGTTCGAAGAACCTTCGATCTCGTCCAGGGCGCGGCCGGCGAGGGCCTTCTGGATGCTGGCGTTCATGCGGCGGGCGGCGAATTCGGTGCTGGCCTTGTTGCACTCGTCCACGGCACGCCGGATGGCACGGTGGTCATCGCCCTGACGCGCCTCACGCACACGCTGCATGGCGGCTTCCAGTTCGGCGCGTTCATCCTTGGACAACAGGGCATCACCGTCATTGGCAAGGGCGGATTCCAGCGCCTCGACCACACGGTCGGCCTCCACCTGCTGTTCGCGCAGGGTGCGCGCGTCCATGTCCTCGTGGGCATGGGACAGGGAGTCGCGCAGTATGTTCTCGATTTCGTTGTCGGTGAGGCCGTAGGAGGGCTTTACCTGGATGCTCGCCTCCACGCCGGAGGTCATCTCCCGGGCACTCACGGAAAGCAGACCATCGGCGTCCACCTGGAAGGTGACCCGGATGCGCGCGGCGCCGGCCATCATGGGGGGGATACCGCGCAATTCGAAGCGCGCCAACGAGCGACAATCGCTTACCAGTTCGCGTTCGCCCTGCACCACATGCACCAACAGTGCGGTCTGGCCGTCCTTGAAGGTGGTGAAGTCCTGGGCGCGCGCCACCGGGATGGTGGTGTTGCGCGGGATGACCTTCTCCACCAGACCGCCCATGGTCTCGAGTCCCAGGGACAGGGGGATGACGTCCAGCAACAGCATTTCGTGATCGGGCTTGTTGCCCACCAGCACATCGGCCTGCAGGGCGGCACCGATGGCGACGACCTGATCGGGGTCGATGTCCACCAGGGGCTCGCACTGGAAGAACTCACCCACCATGCGCCGCACCAGGGGCACACGGGTGGAACCGCCCACCATCACCACATCCTGTATCTCGCGGGCCTCGACGCCGGCATCGCGCAGGGCACGCCGACAGGGGGCCAGGGTCTTGCGTACCAGTGGCTCCATGAGGGTCTCGAACTGGTCGCGGGTAAGGGTGCCTTCCCAGTGGCTGCCGTCGGAGAGTTCCAGCTTCAGTTCAGCCACGTCTGCATTGGTCAGCGTCTCCTTCGCGGCACACGCGTCGCGCATGAGGCGGCGCAACTGGGCATGGTCGGCATCATCGGCGATGCCTGCCTGCTTCATGATCCACTCGGCAAGCACGCGATCCATGTCGTCGCCGCCCAGGGCCGAATCACCCGAGGTGGCCAGCACCTCGAACACGCCCTTGTTCAGGCGCAGGATGGAAAAGTCGAAGGTGCCGCCGCCCAGGTCATAGACTGCCATGACGCCTTCGGGCTTGCGATCCAGCCCGTAGGCCACGGCTGCGGCGGTGGGTTCGTTGAGCAGGCGCAGCACGTTGAGACCGGTGAGGCGTGCGGCATCCTTGGTGGCCTGGCGCTGGGCATCGTCAAAATAGGCCGGCACCGTAATCACCACCCCGGTAAGTTCACCGCCCAGGGAATGCTCGGCGCGCTCCTTGAGGGCCTTCAACACCTCGGCGGAAACCTCCACCGGGCTCACGTCGCCGCCGGCGGTGTGCAGGCGCGGTACGGCGGAATCGGTGTCTACGAACTCGTATGGCAGGCGCGAACCCAGGCTCTTGATGTCGGCCAGGCCCCGACCCATGAGGCGCTTCACGGAGACGATGGTGGATAGCGGGTCGCGGCTGGCCTCGGCCTTGGCGGCATGGCCCACGACGCGCCCGCCATTCGCGAGGAAACGCACCACGGAAGGCAGCAGGTAACGGCCATTTTCGTCGGGAAGGGTCTCGGCCATGCCGCTGCGTACGGTGGCCACGAGGGAATTGGTGGTGCCCAGGTCGATGCCTGCCGCGCGCCTATGCTGATGCGGTGCGGCCGACTGTCCGGGTTCGCTGATCTGAAGCAGGGCCATGGGAATCTTCTGTCAGTCCGAAATCTCGGATTCGTGAACCAGTTTCTCCTCGAGTTCCTCTGCCTCACTGAGGAGACGCTGCATAAACTGCAGTTTGCGCACGTCCTGGCGCGCCTGTTCGAGGGAGGAAGGGTCGGGATCTGCGAAATGCCGACGCAGATCCGCGATGAGCCCGCGCTCGCGCGTCTCGATCTCGTCACGCACGTGCTCCAGGGCAAGAAAGCGGTCTTTCGCCGCGGACACCTCGGCCAGGGCCTCGCGCAGTTCCATCTGCTCCATGAGGAACGCGGGGTCCATGGAGGTGTCGCGGTCATCTACCGGCAGGCCGCGCAACTCGAGCAGGTAGCGCGCCCGTGCCAGCGGCGCCTTGAGCACGCGGAAGCCCTCGTTCACCTGGGCGGCCTGCTGCACGGACAGACGGCGTTCCTGGTCCGAAGCGCCGGCAAAGCGATCCGGATGCAGCGCGCGCTGCAAGTCGCGGTAGCGCAGTGCCAAGGCCTCACCGTCCACGTCGAACCCGACCGGTAGGCCGAACAGCTCGAAGTAGTTGCTGGTGGGCATGACCATGGTGTCAGACGCTGAAGCTCTCACCACAGCCGCAGGCGGCCTTCACGTTGGGATTGTTGAACTTGAAGCCTTCGTTCAATCCCTCCTTCGCGAAGTCCACCTCGGTGCCGTCCAGGTAGAGCATGCTCTTGGCGTCGATGATCACCTTCACACCGTGACACTCGAATACCTGGTCTTCGTCGTGCACGTCATCGGCGAATTCGAGCACGTAGGCCATACCCGAGCAGCCCGAAGTCTTCACGCCCAGGCGCAAGCCCACGCCCTTGCCGCGATTGGCGAGGAATTTCTGCACACGCTCGGCGGCGCGTTCAGTCAGGGTTACGGCCATGAATGCTCTCCTACGCCACGTTGCTCTTGTCGCCACGCTTCGCCTTGAAATCGGCGATGGCCGCCTTGATGGCGTCCTCGGCGAGCACCGAGCAGTGGATCTTCACCGGCGGCAGCGCCAGTTCTTCGGCGATCTGGGTGTTCTTGATCTGGGCGGCCTCATCCAGGCTCTTGCCCTTGACCCACTCGGTCACGAGGGAGCTGGAGGCAATGGCGGAACCGCAGCCGTAGGTCTTGAAACAGGCGTCCTCGATCACGCCCTGCTCGTTGACCTTGATCTGCAGGCGCATGACGTCGCCGCAGGCCGGCGCGCCTACCATGCCGGTGCCTACTGTGGTGTCGTCCTTGTCGAATGCGCCCACGTTGCGCGGGTTTTCGTAGTGGTCGAGGACCTTGTCGCTGTATGCCATGGCGTTTCTCCGCTCGCTAGCTGCCCCAGAAGGGGCGCAAATGGTACCAGATCAGTGGGCGGCCCACTGCACCTTGGACAGATCCACACCCTCCTTGAACATGTCCCACAGCGGGGACAGGGCGCGCAGCTTGCCGATTTTCTCGTGGATGAGCTTCACGGCGTAGTCCACATCCTCTTCGGTGGTAAAGCGGCCGATGCTGAAACGGATGGAGCTGTGGGCCAGTTCGTCGGGGCGGCCCAGGGCACGCAGCACATAGGACGGCTCCAGGCTGGCTGAGGTGCAGGCCGAGCCGGAAGAAACAGCCAGGTCCTTGAGGGCCATCATGAGCGATTCACCCTCGACGAAGGCGAAGCTCACGTTCAGATTGTGTGGCACCCGGTGCTCCAGGCTGCCATTCACGTAGACTTCTTCTATGTCACCGAAACCCGCCATCATGCGCTCGTGCAGGCGGCGAATACGTTGATTTTCCTCGGCCATTTCTTCGCGGGCGATACGGAAGGCCTCACCCATACCCACGATCTGATGGGTAGCCAGGGTGCCTGAGCGCATGCCGCGCTCGTGGCCGCCACCATGCATCTGCGCCTCCAGGCGCACACGCGGCTTGCGACGCACGTACAAGGCACCGATGCCCTTGGGGCCGTAGATCTTGTGGGCAGACAGGGAGACGAGGTCCACCTTCATGTTCTGCACGTCGATCTCGACCTTGCCGGCACTCTGGGCGGCATCCACGTGAAACAGGATGCCGCGGGCACGGGTCAGCTCACCGATGGCGGCGATGTCCTGAACGACGCCGATTTCATTGTTCACGTGCATGATGGACACCAGGATGGTGTCCGGTCGCAAGGCCGCTTCGAGCTTTTTCAGGTCCACCAGGCCGTCGGGCTCCGGGTCCAGGTAGGTGACTTCGAAGCCGTCGCGCTCGAGGGCGCGGCAGGTATCCAGCACGGCCTTGTGCTCGGTCTTGCAGGTGATGATGTGCTGGCCCTTCTTGCGATAGAACTGGGCCACGCCCTTGATGGCCAAGTTGTCGGACTCGGTGGCGCCCGAGGTGAAGATGATCTCCTTGGGATCGGCGTTCAGCAGCGCCGCGACGTGGCGACGCGCCTCCTCCACGGCGGCCTCCGCATCCCAGCCGAACGGGTGGGAACGCGAGGCCGGATTGCCGAACAGGCCGCCTTCCAGGGTCAGATAGCGGCACATCTTTTCGGCCACCCGTGGGTCCACTGGTGTGGTGGCCGAATAGTCCAAGTAAATCGGTGTTCTCATCGTGGTCTCCACTCGCGACCGCAGAACGGTCGATTCAATTACACCCAGGCGCTTGCACGCAGCGCGTCGCGTTCGGTCACCAGGGCCGTCACCAGCGCATCCACGTCCGCCTCGTTGTTGTCGTGCCCGAGGCTCACGCGCACGGCGCCCCGGGCCAGTTCGTGTTCCACGCCCATGGCACGCAGCACGTGGCTGGGCTCGCGGGCGCCGGCACAAGCCGCCCCCGCCGAGAGCGCGATATCACGACGGTCCATGTTCATGAGCAATGTTTCCCCGTCCACGCCCGGGATGGCGAGAAAAACCGTGTTGGCCAGGCGCTCGGTGTGCTGTGCAAACACCACGGCCTCGGGCAGGCGTTCTGCCAGTTGGGCTTCCAGGCGCTCGCGCAGCGCCTTCAGGCGGACGGCACGCTCAGCCATTTCGCGCGCCGCGATCTCCGCTGCTGTACCCAGGCCGACGATGCCTGCCACATTCTCGGTGCCGCCGCGGCGCCCTTTTTCCTGGGTGCTGCCGTGCACCAGCGGTGTGAGTACCACGTTTCGTCCTACCAACAGTGCGCCCACACCCTTGGGGCCGTACAGTTTATGACCTGAGATGGACAGCAGATCGGCACCGCTGGCGGCGAAATCGACCGGGATCTTGCCTGCCGCCTGTACCGCATCGGTATGAAACAGCGCGCCGGCGGCCTTGGCAGACTGCGCAAGCTGCGGCAGGTCGTGCACGACACCGGTCTCGTTGTTCGCCCACATGACGGACACCAGGCGCACCGCGGGCGTGAGTGCCGCCGCCAGGGTCTCTGGCTTCACACGGCCGTCATCACTCACCGGCAGCAGCTCATGCTGCCAGCCGAAGGGGCCGAGGCCCGCGGCCGTCTCCAGCACGGAGGCATGCTCGATGGCGCTCACCAGCACGGTCCCGCCAGGAGTCGCCGCCGCCACGCCCTTGAGCGCGGCATTGTTGGCCTCGGTACCACCACTGGTAAACACCACCTGCTCGGGGTGGGCACCCAGCAAGGCCGCTACCTGCTCGCGGGCCCGCTCCACCGCCGCGCGCGACAGACGCCCCAGGCGGTGAATGCTGGAGGCGTTGCCATAGGCCCCTCGCAGATAGGGCTCCATGGCCATCAGCACCCGCGGGTCGATGGGTGTGGTGGCGTTGTGGTCGAAATAGATGGTCAAGGCTGGCGCCCTGAAAAATCAGTGTGCGACCTTGGCCTCGCCCATGCCCACCACACGCTGGTCCTGGCGGGCCGCCACTTCCCTCACCCCCTGGCGTTCCACCAGTTGGGCCAGGTCGATGCCCTTGAGGAATTCGTAAATCTGGTTGCTGAGGTCACACCAAAGTTCGTGGGTGAGGCACTTGCCGTTATCCTGGCAGTTGCCCTTGCCGCCACAACGCATGGCGTCGACCTTTTCGTCCACTGCCGTGATCACGTCGGCCACGCAGATCTCCGCCGCGTCGCGGCTGAGCCGATAGCCGCCGCCCGGGCCGCGTGCACTGTCAACCAGACCGTTCTTGCGGAGCTTTGAAAACAGCTGTTCCAGATACGAGAGGGAGATGCCCTGGCGCTGGGAAATGTCGGCCAGCGTGATCGGTCCCTGGTTGTAATGCAGGGCCAGGTCGAGCATCGCGGTGACCGCATAGCGGCCTTTGGTCGTCAGCCTCATGTTTGTATCGCCCCTAAAAACAGGTTAACGTTGCAAGCTGGCGTTTAAGTTAGCAATGCCGACCATTTCAGTCAACTATTACTTTTACGCCTGCCTGGTCTCTTCGGCGGACTCGGCGCCGCCCGTGCCCTCCTCGCCCGTGCGGATTTCGCACGAACCCAGATCCGGCAGTTCCGTCCCGAGGTCCTCGACCCCCAGCCCCTTGATCACTTTGCACATGTGCTCGACCTTGGCATCCATGGCGTGCATGTGGTCGAGCATGCAATTAATGGCTTGCGCCACCGGGTCCGGCATGTCGTTGGTCACGCCGTAGGCATCGAAGCCGATCTTCTGTGCAAAGGCGTTGCGGCGCTGCTCCTGTGCCTCGTCGCGGCGGCTCACGATGCGCCCGGGCACGCCCACCACCGTGGCGCCCATGGGCACGTCCTTGACCACCACTGCGTTGGAACCCACGCGCGTGCCGTCACCCAGGGTGATGGGACCGAGCACCTTGGCCCCTGCCCCCACCACCACGTCGTTACCCAGGGTCGGGTGGCGCTTGCCCTTGTCCCAGCTGGTGCCGCCGAGGGTAACGCCGTGATAAAGGGTGCAATCGTCACCGATCACCGCCGTCTCGCCGATCACCACGCCCATGCCGTGGTCGATGAAAAAACGACGCCCAATGGTTGCACCCGGATGGATCTCGATGCCGGTAAGCCAGCGCCCCAGGGTCGAGAGTGCCCGCGCCAGCCACTTCCAGCCAGCGTTCCACAGGCGATGTGCCGCGCGGTGTATGAGCACCGCGTGCACACCGGGATAGGTGGTGAGCACCTCGAACATGTTGCGCGCGGCCGGGTCCCGCTCGAATACGCAACGGACGTCTTCACGCAGTCGTTCGAACATCAGGGGGTCCTGAAGAATTCTTGATTATTCTTATCGGCTATGAGCTGAAACACAAGACCCCAGCCGATAAATAATGGGGTTATTTAGCGTCGGCCTGTTTCTGGGCGGCTGTCAGGATGCCGCGCAGGATCTGAACCTCGGTCTTGTCCAATTCGGCACGGTTGAACAGGCGCTTGAGACGGCGCATGAGTTGACGCGGGTTGTCCGGGTCGAGGAAGCGGATGTCCACCAGGGCCTGCTCCAAGTGGCGGTAGAAGCCATTCACCTCCTCGGCCGAGGCGCGCTCATCCTGGGCTTGGGCCGGCACGGTCGCCCCCAGGCCCATGGCGACCTCATAGCTGAACACCTGCACGGCGGCGGCGATGTTGAGTGAGCTGTATTGCGGGTTGCTGGGGATGTGCACCAGGTAGTTGCAGCGATCCATCTCCCCGTTGGTGAGTCCGGCGGATTCGCGCCCGAACACCAAGGCGACCTCCTCACCGCCGCGGGCCGCCGCCGCGGCCTTCTCGCCGCACGCGCGCGCATCCAGCGTGGGCCAGTCGATGCGCCGCAGTCGCGCGCTCGCCCCGAACACCAGGGCGCACCCCGCCACCGCCTCCTCCAGGCTCCCGCATACCTTGGCCCTGGCCAGCACGTCATCGGCGCCCGAGGCCCGCGCCGTGGCCTCCGCGTGGGGAAAAACCTTCGGATTCACCAGATACAGGCGCGACAGGAACATGTTCTTCATGGCCCGCGCCGCCGCGCCGATATTCCCAGGATGCGTGGTCTCTACCATCACCACGCGCACATTTTCAAAACTCATCGAGTCACCGAGTGAAAGAAAAAAGCCATCAACCACGGGGGGCACGGGGAACACGGGGGGAAGAGATGTGCGTTCTGTCCCTCGTCGTGAGTCGCTCGGAGGGTCGCAGGAACTCAAAACCCCTTGATTTCCCCGTATCCCCCGTGTTCCCCGTGGTTCATTCTTCTTTCCCGCACCGCGTGGAAGATCGCGTAGAATACGCCGCCTTGTGCAGAACCCCCACCGGAGGCCGTCCCCATGCATCCCCTGCTGAACATCGCCGTGCGCGCCGCGCGCAAGGCGGGCAACATTATCGCCCGTTCCGTGGATCATGTGGATCGCATCGCCGTCGACAGCAAGTCGAAGAACGACTACGTGAGCGAGGTCGACCGCAATTCCGAGCGCGAGATCATCAACGTGATCCGCCAAGCCTATCCCGATCACGCCATCCTGGGCGAGGAATCGGGGGAACAGGGCAGCGGTGATTTCCGCTGGATCATCGACCCCCTGGACGGCACCACCAACTTCCTGCACGGCTTCCCTCATTTCGCGGTATCCATCGCGGTCCAGCACAAGGGCCGCATCGAGCATGCCGTGGTGTACGACCCGATTCGCCAGGAGCTGTTCACTGCCTCGCGCGGCGGTGGCGCCATGGTGAATGACCGCCGCATGCGTGTGACCAAGCGTACCGGTCTCGAAGGTGCGCTCATCGGTACCGGATTTCCATTCCGCCAGCACCAGAACCTGGAACTGTACCTGAATACCTTCCGCGAGATCTTCCCGCAGACCGCCGGTATACGGCGGGCCGGTTCCGCATCCCTCGATTTGGCCTATGTGGCCGCCGGCCGCATGGACGGCTTCTGGGAATTTGGCTTGAGCGCGTGGGACATGGCGGCCGGTGTACTGCTGGTACAGGAGGCCGGTGGCCTGGTGGGCGATGCTCGCGGCAACCATCAGTACCTGGAAACCGGTAACGTGGTGGCCGGCTCACCCAAGGTGTTCAAGGGACTGTTGCAGGCCCTGCATCCACACCTGCCCGCCGACATGGCGGGCTGAAACTCGGTGGAATCCGCTGCGCATGGCGGATTCCGCACGCCTTCACCCGTAGCATCCCTGATTTTACTCTCCCGGGCTCAAGTCCGGCCGCGATGCGCCGATGTATATTTCGGACCATCGCTGTCAGGAGGCCACGTGCAGAGCGCCCGCATCACCCGTATTTCGCCCCTGGAACTCGCCATGCGTGACGTACGCGAGAACCTGAGCGATTTCGCCGCCGGCTTCGGTCTTGACGCGGGCGCAAGCCACACGTTCATGATTCTCGCCATTGAACCGGCGCCGTGCCCGGTTCCACGCAAGACCGCACAGGTCGTGCCTCACCCCGTCATCCAGCGCCGCGCGACGCGCTAATCCTCCTTAGCCGAGATGCACGAAGGCTGAGGCTTCCATTCGGCAGTAACCCGCAGCCCAACAACCGTCGCGGGCAGCTTGGGTCGGGGTCGGAATTATGACCATTCGCCGACCCATGGAGACCTGCAATATGGCCCCACTACAACAAAAAGCCCGCAACAGCGGGCTTTTTCTCGAGCAGGACTGCGTGAGGG
>JBAYQE010000067.1:0-14691 GCA_041677345.1 Thiohalomonadaceae bacterium | reverse complement strand
TATGTTGTAGATGCGATAGGGCGCGTAACTGGTCGCCGGGTCCGGGGCGTCGCCGGACCACAGGGGATTTGGCGCGGGGATGTGGTCGATGACCGCCATTACCCCTTCAATCACGTCGTCGATGTAGGTGAAGTCCCGCGACATCCGGCCATGATTGAAGACGTCGATGGGCTCACCCGCCAGGATCTTCCGGGTGAAGCTGTAATAGGCCATGTCGGGACGGCCCCAGGGGCCGTAGACCGTAAAGAAGCGCAGGCCGGTGCAGGGAAGACCATAGAGATGCGCATAGCTATGCGCCATGAGCTCGTTGGCCTTCTTGGTGGCGGCATAAAGGCTCACGGGATGGTCGACGTTGTCGCTCACGGAGAAGGGCATCTTCGTGTTGGCGCCATAGACGGAACTCGAAGAGGCGAAAACCAGGTGTTCGACCTCGTGCTTACGGCAACACTCGAGGATATTGCCGAATCCGACGACATTGCTGCTGAGGTACGCCTGGGGGTTCTTGAGTGAATAGCGGACGCCCGCCTGTGCGGCGAGATTCACCACGCGGTTTGGCTGCGTTTCGGAAAAGATGCGTTCGAGCGTTGCGGCGTCAGCCAGATCAGCCTTGATTTCGACGTAACCCGGCTTCCCGCGATTCGTTTCCAGCCGGGCGGCCTTCAGGCGCACGTCGTAGTAATCATTGAGATTGTCCACGCCCACAACCTCGTCGCCACGGGCGAGCAGACGTGAGACAAGGGCAGCACCGATAAAACCTGCGGAACCTGTAACAAGGACTTTCATTTCAGACACGCTCTACCAAGTACATCGCGCCTTCGGGTTGGTTCGAGCGGCTGTTACCACGGTCGAACTGCGCCGCCTAAGCACGCAGGGATTGCTCGAAATAGGCGATGGTGTTCACCAGACCCTGGGTCAGGTCGATGGCGGGGGTCCAGCCCAGATGTTGACGAGCGAGACTGATATCCGGCTGCCGTTGGCGCGGATCGTCATGGGGCAAGGGTTTGAATACCAGCCGGGAAGGCGAGCCCGTCAGTTCCAACACCTTCTCCGCGAGCTGCCGGATCGTGAATTCGCCAGGATTGCCCAAATTCACCGGCCCGGTAAATCCATCCGGCGAATCCATGAGCCGCACGAAGCCTTCCACCATGTCATCCACATAGCAGAAGCTGCGCGTCTGGGAGCCGTCGCCATAGATGGTGATCGGTTCACCCTTCAGCGCCTGCACGATGAAATTGGAAACCACGCGGCCATCGTTCGGATGCATGCGCGGACCGTAGGTGTTGAAGATACGGGCGACTTTTATTTTCAGGCCGTGTTGCCGGTGATAATCGAAGAAAAGGGTTTCCGCACAGCGCTTGCCTTCGTCATAGCAGGAGCGCACGCCGATGGGATTCACATGGCCCCAGTAATCTTCCGTTTGCGGGTGCACCTGTGGATCGCCATATACCTCGCTGGTCGATGCCTGGAACACCTTGGCCTTGGTGCGCTTGGCCAGGCCCAGAACGTTGATGGCGCCGTGCACCGAGGTCTTGGTGGTCTGCACCGGGTCGAACTGGTAATGGACCGGGGAGGCAGGGCAGGCCAGGTTGTAGATCTCGTCCACCTCCACATACAAGGGGAAGGTGACGTCATGGCGCATCAGCTCAAAATGGGGATCACCCATCAGGTGTGCGATGTTGTCCTTCGTGCCAGTGTAAAAATTGTCCACGCACAGGACGTCATGCCCATCGGCCATGAGTCTTTCGCACAGGTGTGAGCCGAGGAACCCGGCGCCCCCGGTGACCATGACACGTTTCCGGATTCCGCCACGCATATGCCTACCGTCCGATCCCCTGGTATTCGAAACCGATCGCCCTGACCGTCGTCGGATCGTATTGGTTACGACCATCGACGATGATCGACTGCTTCATGCGCGATTTCATCTGCGCGAAGTCGGGATTGCGGAAGGGCTTCCACTCGGTGACGAGTACCAGCGCATCCGCACCGTCGAGGGCATCGTACTGGTGTTCCACCAGCGTGAGCCGTCCGTCGTCGAGCCACTCGCGGGGCAATTCCTTCTGGGCCACTTCGGCGGCGACGGGATCGAAGGCTACCACGCGGGCGCCTGCGGCAATGACCTCGCGCAGGAACACCTTGGACGGGGCCTCGCGCATATCGTCGGTGCCGGGTTTGAATGCCAGGCCCCACAGCGCGAACGTGAGTCCACTCAGGTCCGTGCCGAAACGGGCGAAGACTTTCTGCGACAGGCGGTACTTCTGGTTGTTGTTGCGCTGCTCGACGGCGCGCAGCACCCAGGGCTCGAAGTCGTTCTGCTCGGCCGTGTGTACCAGGGCCTTCACGTCCTTGGGAAAGCACGAGCCGCCGTAGCCACAGCCTGGATAGATGAAGTGGTAGCCGATGCGCTGATCTGAACCAATGCCCTTGCGCACGTTCTCCACGTCTACGCCGAGGACTTCGCACAGGTTGGCGATCTCGTTCATGAACGAGATCTTGGTGGCAAGCATGGCGTTGGCCGCGTACTTGGTCATTTCCGCGTCGCGTACGCCCATCACCACGGTGCGTTCATGGTTGCGGGTGAACGGCGCATAGAGCTCGCGCATGATGCGCGTGGCGCGCTCATCGTCGGAACCGACCACCACGCGATCGGGTTGCATGAAGTCATCGATGGCTGCGCCTTCCTTGAGGAATTCCGGGTTGCTGACCACGCTGAACTCGACCTTGGCACCACGCTTCGCGAGTTCTTCTCCAACGGCGGCGGCAACCTTCCCGGCGGTACCGACCGGCACCGTGGACTTGTCCACCACCACGTTGAACGGGTGTTTCATGTGCTGGCCCAACTCGCGGGCGACACCGAGCACGTACTGGAGATCAGCCGAACCGTCTTCCCCCGGTGGCGTGCCCACTGCGATGAAATAGACGCTGGCGTCAGCCATGGCCTCGGGCAGCGAGGTGGTGAAGCGCAAACGGCCCTCGGCGAAATTCCGGGCTACCAGATCATCCAGGCCCGGCTCATAAATGGGGAGGCGGCCGTTTTTCAGGCCCTCGATCTTGGCCGTGTCCACGTCGACGCAGGTGACGGTATTGCCCATTTCGGCAAAGCATGTGCCCGTGACCAGGCCCACGTAGCCGGTGCCGACCACCACGATGTTCATACGCCGCTTCCCCCTGTCCTGAGCGAAAAATGGATCCGATTATATACGGGCTTGGCGGGGCCGTCAGGGAGCCTACGGCACCACGTGAGCGCGAAATCCGGCCAGGCTTCTCAGATCGCCACTGAAGAGGGCCTGCTGCATCACCCGGGTGAAGGCCAGCGCCCGGTCGCGCCGCGCCGCACTGTGTTCGCCGCAGGCCTGTGGCGCAAGGCTCGCTGCATCGAAACAACGCAGGTCCTCCGGGTGCCGCAGCGGAAATTCGAGTCCCTGCTGGCCTTCGACCCACCCCACCAGGCCCGCGTGGTAATAGTCCGCCGTGGACGCGGCGCCGGCTGCGGTGAGCTGCTGGCCGCTGAACCACGGGCTCACCGGCAGACCGAGCAGTGCGAGCAATGTCGGCGCGACATCCCGCTGACTGGCGGTGATGTCCAGCGACGCCGGCGGAAGACGACCGGGGGCATGGATAAGAAAGGGCACGCGATAGCGGTTGATGAGCGGTCCTTCGTACGGTCCGGCATGGTCCGCCAAGGCCACCAGCACGGTATCGGGAAAAGCATGGAACAGTTGTTCCACGAACTCGCCGAAGGCGGCGTCAGCGAAATGCAGCACATTGTCGTAGCGTGTTGCCGGCGCGTCGTCCGGGAAGGCGGGTGCCTGGCCATCGGGCAGCAGGCGGTCGTGAGTGGTGTTGGTGTTCACACCGGCGAGGAACGGCTGCGGCATGGTAGCCAACCGATCCAGGGTGAAGCGGTAGAGGTCCGGGTCGTGCATGCCCCAGCTGTTGTGGGGCAGGCGGCCGTCGCCGGCGTGCTCCTTGCCGAAGCTCTCCTGAAAACCGAGCAGTTGTGCGAATGCGCCCGTGCCGCTGGTACCCGATACCGTGCCCTGGAAGAAGGCTGTGTGATAACCCTGTTCCCGCAGGAGTTTGGGCAGGCAGTCGTAGCTGTAATTCTGTAGTTGGGTCTGGGCGACGGTGGCACCGAGCGGATTCTGGGCCGAGCACAGCGTGGCGAACATGCCTTCCGTGGTGCGCTTGCCACCGGCCAGCATGTCACGGGTGGTGAAGGCACGGGCACGCAGGGCGTCGAAATGTGGCGTGGTCTGACGGGGCCCACCGTAGGAGGCCATATGGTGGGCCGACCAGCTCTCCAGGAAGACGATGACCACATTCGGCAGTGTGCTGGCGGGCGTGCCCTCAGCTGCTGGTGCCGGGCCCAGCAGTTCGCGCACCAGGGCGTAGTCCGCCGCACCAGGGCTTTCACGCATCACCGGTTCCACACTGTACGGTGTCACGGACGAAAATATGGCGTTGTACGCGCCGTTCAATGCCAGCGTCGCCTTGTCCGGATCCCCCAGAGCCTGGGCATGCAGCGGCTCGAGGGGGACGGACTGTAGGCCACCACGAGTCATCAGGATGGCAAGGAAAAGTACCGCCACCAACTTGAGCTCGGGGGCAGGTATGCGCCACCAGGGTGCCGCCGCCGCGAACATCGGGCGAGGAGTGACGGGGGCCGGCAGCACCCAGCGTGTCAGCCACAGGGCGATGACGAGAAAGGCCAGTTGCATGAGCACCGGGTACAGAAAAGTAACCACGGCGGCGGCCGCCAACTCCATGCCGGAGTTGTACGCCTCCTTGAGCTCGTAGCCCATGTGCCGGCCGGTTTCCGCGAAGTAAAGCAGGTCGGCGCCATGGATGAGCACCAGTGCGGTAACAGCAAACGAGGCAGCCAGCCGCACCGCGCCCATGAAATGGACGCGCAGCAGACGGGTGCACAGGTGCGCAACGAAGATGGCCAGGAAAGCGAAAATGGCTGCGATGGCCAGATCGAAGCGCAGCCCCACCAGAAGCGCATGGAACACCTCGCCGGTGCCCAGCCCGGCGCGCACCTCCTCATGCCAGGCGGCAAACCACGACTTTTCGATCAGCGTGACGAGAAACAGCACGCCCAGCGTGCGAAAGAATGCGGCAAACGTGTTCATGGCGCGGTGGCCTCTCGAAGCCGATGGGCAAGCAAGCGATCCAGCATGGCGTTCACTTCCTCCACGGTGATGCGTTCCATGGTCCCGGGATCGCGCACACGGATCCCGAACGGTAGTTCATCGACCGGCTTTCCATATTTCCCGAGCACGGCTTCTTCATAACGGCTTACCACGTAAGCGGCGCTGAGGTAGGGCCGTGCGCGCACCGGATTGGTGGTGGCATACAGTCCGATGACGGGCGTGCCGACCGCCGTCGCCAGATGGGCCGGTCCGGAGTCGGGCGCCAGCACCACCTCGGCGCGTGCCAGGAGGGCGAGTAATTCCTTGAGGCTGGTCCGGCCGATGAGATTCAGTGCCTGGTGGTGCATGTGACGCGTGATGGCCTCCCCGTAACCCTTTTCGATGGCGCTCGGCCCGCCCGTGAGCACGACGCGCATGCCATGACGCTCGACGGCGTAATCGGCCACGGCCGCATAACGCTCGGCCGTCCAGTTGCGGTAGCCCATGCTGGAGCACGGACTCACCACCAGCACTGGCGCCCCGGCCGGGACCTGTTGTTCGGCAAAGCGCCGCGCCGCCTCGGGCACGGGAATGTCCCAGCGCAGTTCGCGCCCGCTGACACCCAGCGCATGGGCGAACTCGAAGAAGCTGTCCATTACGTGCTGGCGCGGGCGCGCAGCGATGCGCGCGTTGGTGAACAGCCACTGCAGGTCCTTGGCGCGGGCGCGGTCGAAACCCACGCGCACGTCGGCCTGCACCAGCAGACTGGCCAGGCTGGCTCGCACGGAATGCTGCATGTGCAACAGCACGTCGAAGTGCCGGCCGCGCAGCACATGCGCCAGATCCAGGTAGGCGCGCCATCGCCGCGCCTTGTCGAAGATGATAAATTCCACGCCCGGCACGTCACCCACCAGCGAATGCTCCAGCCGGCCGATGATCCAGGTGATGGCCGTCTGGGGCCACGCGGCCTGCAAGGTGCGCACCATGGGAAGCACATGGCTGACGTCGCCCACTGCCGAAAGGCGCAGCAGACACAGGCGACGGGGCGGGGTGGCGAGCGGCAGCAGGGCCATGGGAATGAAACCGGAAACGCGATCCACGGAAAAGAGCCACATCCTATACGAAGGGGCGCTACTCGACCACGTCGACGACGCCCTGTTCGCCCCTGGGCATCTTGCCGGAATCGCTGCCGCCGGTCGCGGAACCACGTGGTTTTTCGCGCGCGGGGAACGGCAGCTGGTGCTGCGGCATTACCGGCGCGGCGGCCTGCCGGCGCGTATCTTCGCCGATCGCTACGTGTGGACAGGCCTGTCCCGCTCCCGGCCTTGGCGTGAATGGCACCTGCTGGCGACCTTGCACGCCCGCGGCCTGCCGGTGCCGCGCCCGGTGGCAGCCCGTGTGGTGCGCCACGGCATCTTTTACCGCGGCGACCTGATTACCGAGCGGCTTCCCGCTGAGCCGCTGTCGGCCTGGCTGCACAAAGGCACGCTGCCTGCCGGCCGCTGGCACGCCATTGGCGTGTGTATCCGGCGTTTCCACGCAGCCGGTGCGTTCCATGCCGATCTCAATGCCCACAACATCCTGCTCGCCGATGACGGCGCGGTGTTCGTGATCGATTTCGACCGGGGGGAATTGCGCACGCCAGGCGGGTGGCGCGATGCGAACCTGCGGCGCCTTGAGCGTTCACTGTGCAAACTGCGCGGAAAGTATCCGGATTTTGGCTTCACTTCGGAGGATTGGCAGTCTCTCTTGGTGGGCTACGCCGGAGGATGATGTGACATCTTCGCGGTGAGCGAAGGAGGCGCTTCGCGCCAGGACGGCTGTCTTGCGTAGGTCACGTGGCGAAGCTACGTGACATCTTCGAGCCGCGCATTGTCACGTAGCCGCTGCGTGCCAACGTGACCTACGACGTAGGCGGGTCACGACCGCCCTACGTGTCTTGCAGGTCCGGGATCAATCCGTCGATAGCATCCGCATATCGGGTCGCCACGTCGCTACGCGCCGCCACCGCGGCGCGAGCCCGCTCGCCCAGGGCGGCGCGGCGTGCGGGCTGGTTCAGCAGGTCGCGGAAGCAGGCGGCCAGCGCCGCGGTGTCATGTACCTGCACCGCCCCATTTTCCTGCAACAGCAGGCGCGCCTCCTCGGCGAAGTTCTCCATGTGCGGCCCGAATACCACGGCCCTGCCAAGCCGTGCCGGTTCGAGCACGTTGTGGCCGCCCTTGGGTACCAGCGAGCCGCCCATGTAAACCAGTTCCGCGCCCGCCATGAAGCCTTGCAGTTCACCGAAGGTATCCGCCACGTAGACCCGGGTGTGCTCGGTGACCTCGTCGCCGCGACTGCGCACGGCCACGGAAGGCGTTGCCTGTTTCAGGTCTGCGAGCACCTCATGCAGGCGTTTCGGATGGCGCGGGGCGATGACCAACAGGTGTTCGGCACCGCTCTGCCGCCACGCCTCCATCACCCGGGTCTCCTCATCCTCCCGTGTGGAGGCGGCGAGCACATAAGGCCTGCCCAGCGCTATCGGGGTCACCGTGGTATCCACGGGGGCGGCGAATTTCAGGTTGCCGAGCACCTGGACCTTGGCTGGGGATGCGCCGAGGGCGAGGAAGCCGTCACGATCTTCGGGCGAGCGCGCCAGCACCGCCTCCACGTGTGCGAGGCAGCCCGCGTAAAGCCTGCGCAGCCACAGCGGTGCGTGCAGTGTGCGTGCCGAAACGCGGCCGTTGACGATGACCACGGGCACGGCGCTCTCGGCACAAGCGGCATACAGGTTCGGCCACAGTTCCGTCTCTACCATGAGGCCGCAGCATGGGCGATAGGCGGCCAGGAAGCGTCGTACGGCGGCGGGGCGATCGAACGGCAGATAGGCGTGGGCGAGGCTGTCATGCACATGGCTTCGCGCCAGGGCACCGCCCGTGGGGGTGGCCGTGGTGAGCAGTACAGGCCTGTGCGGATGGTGCCGCTGCAGTTCGGTGATGAGGGGAAGTGCGGCATTCACTTCACCCACGGAGGCTGCATGCACCCACACGGGTTTGTGTGTTGCACCACCCGTGGCGGGAAATCCCAACCGCTCGCCGACGAAACGCCCGTCGCGGTGCCGCCATCCGAGCCAGGCCGTATAGCCCGCCACCAGCGGGGATAGCGCCGTGACCAGCAGCCGGTAGGCGAACAGGGACGAACGCGGCGTAGCGGTCATTTGGGATAGATGGGCGGTTCGCCGCGGGGGCGTGTCTTGAACCGCTTGTGCAACCACAGGTACTGCTCGGGGGTGCGCCGCACCTGCGCTTCGATGGCGCGGTTGATGGTGGTGGCATCACGCACGTCGTCCCCGCTCGGGAAGTCCGCCAGCGGTGCACCCACCCGGATCAGGTAACCGGCCTCACCCGGCAGACGCTCGGAGTAGAAAGGCAGCACCGGTGCGCCCGCGAGTCGTGCGAGACGTGCGGTGGTGGTGAGTGTGGCGGTGGGTACGCCGAAGAACGGTGCGAACACCGAGCGGTGGCGGCCGAAATCCTGATCGGGCGCATACCACACCACCTTGCCCTGCCTGAGCACCCGCACCAGCGCGCGCAGATCGAGGTTGTCGAGAATGCCCTCGTAGACACGCCGCCGGCCCGCCGCCATGGCGGCATCGTAAAGCGGATTACGGGCATGCTTGTACACCGGATAGACGTCGCGCCGGTGCAGGCCCATGAGGCGGCCGCTGAGCTCGATGGTGGTGTAATGACCGCCCAGCAGGATGGCGCCTTTGCCCTTGGCGAGGGCCGTTTCCAGGTGTTCGAGCCCCTCGATGCGCTGCATGGCCCTCAGGCGCTCGTTATCGGCCCACCAGGCCAGACCCATCTCGAAAATGGCCATGGCCGCGGAGACGAAAGACTCGTGCACGATGTGTTCACGCTGCGCGGGCTCCAGCTCCGGAAAGCACAGGTCGACATTGATGTGCGCCACACGACGACGCTCGCGTGCCAACCCATACATCAGGCGGCCGATCACCCGGGCCAGGCGGAGTTGCCAGCGCGAGGGCAGTGCACCGCCCACGCGTACCAGTGCCAAACCCAGCCAGGTGGGCCAGTGGCGAGGGGCGAGAAACTGGCTGGGACGGAAGGTTTCGGTCATGGGCGACAGGACGTGAAAGCGCGCAATTCTATCAGGAGCATTCCTGGCGGTGTTCGCTGTCGCCGGAGCTGGCCGCGCCTCCGCGCCCTCTGCGTTACACCCCCTGAAGGGCTTACGCCGATGGCAGGGCCACACCACGGCGTGCCGCCATGCGTGCCCCCAACTCACGCAGGTCCTCGGGCGAGAGCGCTTCCGCTGCGCGCGGCAGCAAGTGCTCGTTCTCCTTGGCGGCGTGCGCCTGATAGCCGGCGATGAAAGCGGCCACCACCCGTGCGAAGGTCGCAGCGTCGGCCATGGCTTGCTCCGGCTCGGCCAACAACGGCGTCAGCGCCTGCCAGTGGCGCGACAGGCCCTCGTGTTCGCGTTCCAGTTCCTGTATGAGCGGGATCAGCGCGGGTGCGACGGTGTTGAGCCGCGGGAACAGATCCTGCTCCTCGTCCGCGTGGTGATGCTGTGCGGCGGTCGCAAAATAACGGTGCACGCGCGCCATGGCTTCGCGTGCCTCCGCGTCGGCGCCGTGGCGGGCCAGATGCGGCACCAGGCGCTCCAGGGTGGCGCAGTGGGCCAGGATGCGGCCGTGACAGGCGCGCAGCAGGCCGACGGGGTCGGAGAAATCAGGTGCAGCGGCAGGGAAGGGAGAAATCATTTGATGAGGGCGCTCACGGCCTTGAATTGGGTATGGGAGGCATCGCGCAGCCACTCGAACAGCACCGACTCGGTGTTGGTCACGGTGACCCCGGCCTGGCGCAGGCGGGCCATGGCGTTGTCCCGGTTGGCTGGGTCGCGGCTGCTTACCGCGTCCTCCACCACGAATACCTCGTGACCCGCGGCATGCAGTTCAAGGGCCGTTTGCAGCACGCAGACATGGGCCTCCATGCCGGCAACGACCACCTGCCGGCGGCCATGCCCCGCGAGCGCCTCGCGAAAGCGGGTCTCGCCGCTGCAGGCGAAACAGGTCTTCTCCACGACGGCTGCTGCGGCGGGAAACGTTTCCGCCAGCGCCGGCTCCGTGTGCCCGAGGCCCTTGGGATATTGCTCCGACACGATCACCGGCACCTGCAAGAGATCGGCCCCACGCAGCAACGCGGCACCCTGGCGCAGCACACGCGCCCGATCCGCATCGGGCATGGCCGCGGCCAGGCGCACCTGGACGTCGACGAGGATCAGCAGGCTCTGGTCGGCGGAAAGCAGCAGCGGGTTATCTTGGGACATGGTCACCTCTGTTGGAGGAAGTCCGCAAATGAACTAAACGCAAATGACCGCGACATGGGGCGGGGCCCGTGCCCGCCGCTTTCAACCCAGATCCACGGAGAATCGGAGGCTTTCTTTTTCTCCGTGGTGCCTTCCCAATTACGGCGCGTTACCCGTCAGCCAGGCGTTCACCAAGGCCACATCCTCGGGCATGAGGGTGCCGGCGGCCTGCTTGAGCTGCAGGGTGGAGAGCACGTAGTTGTAGCGTGCACTGGCGTATTCGCTCTGCGCGGAATAGAGCTGCTGCTGGGCATCCAGCACGTCCACGGCGGTGCGGGTGCCCACTTCATAGCCCGCCTGGGTGGCGTCGAGGGCCGTCTGGGCCGAGATTACCGCCTGGCGCAGGGCCTCCACCTGGCTGATGCCCGCCTGCACGCGGTTGTAGGCGTCACGGGTCTGCCGCACGGTGGCGCGACGCTGTTGGTCGAGCTGTGCCAGGGCCTGCTGGTGCTGGAACTCGGCCTGGCGGGTGCGGGCGCTGATCAGCCCCCCCTGGTAGAAGGGGAAGTTCAGGTTGATGCCCACGACACTGTTGTCCACTTCGGTGGTCGGCCCCGTGTCGCGCTCGGTGCGGCCTACCCTGGCGGTCAGGTCGAGGGTGGGATAGCGCTGGGCGCGCTGGATACGGATCTGGTCGCGCTGCACCCGGCTGAAGGCCTCGGCGGCCAGCAGCTGCAGGTTCTGCTCCATGGCGGTGCTGACCCAGTTATCCACGTTGGCGGGCTCGGGTACCACCAGCGGTATCTCGCCCAGCTTGGCCAGGGACTCGTATTCCTCACCGGTGAGCTCGCGCAGCTGCTCGCTGGCGGTAATCAGCTGGTTGCGTGCGGCGATCTCCTGGGAGACGGAGAGGTCGTAGCGTGCCTGCGCCTCGCGCACATCGGTGATGGCGGTCAGGCCCACCTCGAAGCGCTGGCGGGTCTGGCGCAACTGCTGTTCGAAGGCGGTACGCTGGGCCTCGGTGAAGCGCAGGTTGTCCTCGGCGGCAAGCACCCCGAAGTAGGCGTTGGCGGCACGCACGATGAGGTCCTGTTGGGCCGCGGTGTACTGGACGTCGGCCTGGGCGATGCTGGCGTCCGCCTGGCTCAGCTGCGCGAAGTAATCGTGGTGATAGATGGGCTGGATGAGGCTCAGGTTGTATTCGGTGGTGTCGGTGTCTACCGAACCCGTGTCCAGGGCGGGGTTGTCGCTCTGGGTATCGGTCGAGGCCTGACTGTAGAGTGCACCCGCACTCAGCTTGGGCATCAGATTGGAGCGTGCCAGGGGGCGGGCCTGGAGCGCTGCACCATAGGCAGCGGCGGCATTGGCGATCTGCGGATCGGCCTCCTGGGCGCGGCGGTATATGTCGAGGAGATCGGCTGCCCCGGCCGGCACCGAGAGGGCCAACATCAGGGCGGAGGCAAGCAGGTTATTGCGCATCTTCATACGGTTTCATTCCCTATCCACAGGGCTGACCGATCGGTCAGTAAATTAATGAAAGCTAATATACGGCCCGGCCGTCCTACATTCAACGGCATTAACTATGCAGGAATAATCCCGTCTTGCCCGAAACTAACTCAAAAAACGAAGCGCTGAGGCCGTGGGGCATGCACCAGGGCAGGCAGCAGGGTCTCGAACAGTCCTTCACTGCGCCACTCGTTGTCTGTCATGCGGGTGATGAGGATAGCCTCCATGGTCGGCGCCTCGCCCACGATCACGAACAGCCGCCCGCCCACTGCCAGGCTTTCACGGATGCGCTGGAAACCATCGGTGAGCAGGGGCAGGGACCCGGTGATGGCGATCGCGTCATAGGGCTCGTGGGCATCCCAGCCGTTGACGGCATTGCCCGTCTCCAGGGTGACGTTGCGGATACCGTGGCTGGCCAGTCGCTGGCGCGCGGCGGTAATGAACTCGGATTGAAGGTCTACCGAGTAAACGTGGCCTTCGTGCGCGAGCCGGGCCAGCAGGGCGGTGGTGTAGCCGGTGCCGGTGCCGACCTCGAGCACACGGTCGTGGGGCTGGATGTCCAGCGCCTGCAGCATGCGGCCGACCAGTTTCGGCGCCATGAGAACCTGCTCATGGCCAATGGGCAACTCCAGGTCGGTGTAGGCGACGTTGCGGTACTCGGCGGGGACGAAGTCCTCGCGCGGGACGTGTTGCATGGCGTCGAGCACACGGTCGTCCAAGACGTCCCAGGGGCGTACCTGCTGGGCGATCATATTGCGTCGCGCCAGTTCGAAATTGACATCGGGCATGAGGTTCTGCATGTGTATAAACCCGGTTAGGTGGTGCAAGGTTAAGCGCTTTGAGGCGGTCAGGCAAGGCACGACGGCTGTTCCCAATGCGAAGAAATGCAAGCATTACTGCCTGTTTTTCAGGCTTTTTCCACCATTCCGGGCGCTTGCGTATCCGAGCACCATACTATACTTTACGGCCGAACCAGCTAGGGGTGCCCAGGCCTGCGGCCTCGGCTGAGAAAGACCCTTCGAACCTGAACCGGTTAGCACCGGCGTAGGGAAGCGGTGTTGCACCTGTTTGCGCGCCCTTCTCGCCGCCTCTGACCGAACACTAGAGGTGTGCCGATGAGCGCCAATCCCGAACCCTTCCTCAGCGCGACCGCCCAGGTCGACGCGGGCTCCGTCCAGCCGTTTCCTGCCTCGCGCAAGATCTACGTCGAGGGTTCGCGTCCGGATATCCGCGTGCCTATGCGCGAGATCACCCTGACCGATACGGTCACCGAGGCCGGCCGCGAGAAGAACCTGCCGCTCACGGTGTACGACACCTCGGGGCCGTACACCGATCCGGACGTCACCATCGACATCCGCGCGGGCCTGGCCGATATCCGTTCACGCTGGATCGAGGAGCGCGGCGACACGGAAGTTCTCGACCGTCTCACCTCCGATTACGGGCGTATGCGCGAGGCCGATGCCGCCCTCGACAGCCTGCGCTTCGTGGGCCACCGGCGCCAGCCGCGCCGTGCCAAGGCGGGCATGAACGTGACCCAGATGCACTACGCGAAGCAGGGCATCATCACGCCAGAGATGGAGTTCATCGCCATCCGCGAAAACCTGCGCCTGGAGATGTACCGCGATTTCCTCAAGGAGCAGCACCCGGGTGAGAGCTTCGGCGCCAGCCTGCCGAAGGAGATCACCCCCGAATTCGTGCGCGCCGAGGTGGCTCGCGGCCGTGCCGTCATCCCGGCCAACATCAATCACGTGGAACTGGAGCCGGCCATCATCGGCCGCAACTTCCTGGTGAAGATCAACGGCAACCTGGGCAATTCCGCGTTGGGTTCCTCCATCGAGGAGGAAGTGGCCAAGATGACCTGGGGTATCCGCTGGGGCGCGGACACCATCATGGACCTGTCCACGGGCAAGAACATCCACGAGACCCGCGAGTGGATCATCCGCAACGCCCCCGTGCCCATCGGCACCGTGCCTATCTACCAGGCGCTTGAAAAGGTCGGCGGCAAGGCCGAAGACCTCACCTGGGAGATCATGCGCGACACGCTCATCGAACAGGCCGAGCAGGGCGTGGACTATTTCACCATCCACGCCGGTGTGCTGCTGCGTTACGTGCCGCTCACCGCCAGGCGCCTCACCGGCATCGTCTCCCGCGGCGGCTCCATCATGGCCAAGTGGTGCCTGGCCCACCACCAGGAGAATTTCCTCTATACCCACTTCGAGGAAATCTGCGAAATCATGAAGGCCTACGACGTGAGCTTCTCCCTGGGCGACGGCCTGCGCCCCGGCTCCGTTTATGATGCCAACGACGCGGCCCAGTTCGGTGAACTGGAAACCCTCGGCGAGCTCACCAGGATCGCCTGGAAGCACGATGTGCAGACCATGATCGAAGGGCCGGGCCACGTGCCCATGCACATGATCAAGGAGAACATGGACAAGCAACTGCACGAGTGCGGCGAGGCGCCGTTCTACACCTTGGGCCCCCTCACCACCGACATCGCGCCGGGCTACGACCACATCACCTCCGCCATCGGCGCGGCCATGATCGGCTGGTACGGCACCGCCATGCTCTGCTACGTCACGCCCAAGGAACACCTGGGCCTGCCCAACCGCGATGACGTGAAGGAAGGCATCATCACCTACAAGATCGCCGCCCATGCCGCCGACCTGGCCAAGGGCCATCCCGGCGCGCAGATCCGCGACAACGCCATGAGCAAGGCGCGCTTCGAATTCCGCTGGGAAGACCAGTT
>JBAYQE010000066.1:0-15368 GCA_041677345.1 Thiohalomonadaceae bacterium | reverse complement strand
GCTGAACCCGGGCGACACCGTGCTGGGCATGAGCCTGGCCCACGGCGGTCACCTGACCCACGGCGCCAAGGTGAATTTCTCCGGCAAGATCTACAACGCCGTGCAGTACGGCCTGAACGCCGACACCGGCGAAATCGACTATGACCAGGTCGAATCCCTGGCCCTGGAGCACAAGCCCAAGATGATCGTGGCCGGCTTCTCGGCCTACTCGCGCGTGGTGGACTGGCAGCGTTTCCGCGACATTGCCGACAAGGTGGGCGCCTACCTGATGGTGGACATGGCCCACGTGGCCGGCCTCATCGCCGCCGGCGTGTACCCGAGCCCGGTACAGATCGCCGACGTGACCACCTCCACCACCCACAAGACCCTGCGCGGCCCGCGCGGTGGCATCATCCTGGCCAAGGCCAACCCGGACATCGAGAAGAAACTCAACTCCCTGGTGTTCCCGGGCACCCAGGGCGGCCCGCTCATGCACGTCATCGCCGCCAAGGCGGTGGCCTTCAAGGAGGCGCTAGCCCCCGAGTTCAAGGATTACCAGGCCCAGGTGGTGACCAACGCGCGCGCCATGGCCAAGGTGTTCATGGAGCGCGGTTTCGACATCGTCTCCGGCGGCACCGACAACCACCTGTTCCTGGTGAGCTTCATCCGCCAGGGCCTCACCGGCAAGGACGTGGACGCCTGGCTGGGCGCCTCCTACATCACCGTGAACAAGAACGCCGTGCCCAACGACCCGCAGTCGCCCTTCGTCACCAGCGGCATCCGCATCGGCACCCCGGCGGTGACCACCCGCGGCTTTGGGGAAGCCGAATGCCGCGACCTGGCCGGCTGGATCTGCGACGTCATCGACGCCCGCGGCAGCGAGGAGGCCATCGCCGCTGCCAAGGCCAAGGTGCTCGACCTCTGCAAGCGCTTCCCGGTTTACGGATAAGGTCCGCGAACAACGCAAATGAACGCAAATGTTTGCTGAAGCCAGGGTGAGGCGTAACTGCGCGACGGGTAATTGGCATTTGCGTTCATTGGCGTTCAGTTGCGGACTTTAAACAAACATGCGTTGTCCTTTCTGCGGAGCACCGGATACCAAGGTCATCGATTCGCGCCTGGCGAACGAGGGTGACATGGTGCGCCGGCGGCGCGAATGTCTCACCTGCAGCGAGCGTTTCACCACCTTCGAATCGGCCGAGCTGGTGATGCCGCGCATCGTCAAGCGCAGCGGGATCCGCGAACCTTTCAATGAGGACAAGCTGCACGGTGGGCTGCTCCGGGCCATCGAGAAACGCCCGGTGAGCATGGAAACCATCGAGGCTGCGGTTGGTCGCATCAAGCACCGGCTGCGTGCCACGGGCGATCGCGAGGTGCCGTCACGTCTCCTGGGTGACTGGGTAATGGACGAATTGCGCGCCATGGACGAGGTGGCCTATGTACGCTTCGCTTCCGTGTACCGGCGCTTCCAGGACGTGAACGCCTTCCGCGAGGAGATCGAGCGCCTGCAAAGCGAGCCGTCCGCCGAGGTGAAGCGCAACCAGATCCCGCTCATCGACGGCGACGATAAAGCCGGTTCATGAACCTGTTCACCGCCGACGACCATGCCTTCATGGCGCGTGCCCTCCAGTTGGCCGAGCGTGGCCTGGAGACCACCAGCCCCAACCCGCGCGTCGGCTGCGTGCTGGTGCGTGACGGGCGCGTGGTGGGTGAGGGCTGGCACGAATTCGCCGGCGGCCCCCACGCCGAAATAGTTGCCTTGCGCGAGGCAGGCAGCGCAGTGCAGGGCGCCACCGCCTACGTCACACTCGAGCCGTGTTCCCATCATGGCCGCACCCCCCCCTGCGCCGATGCCCTGGTCGCCGCGGGCGTCGCCCGCGTGGTGGCCGCCATGGAAGACCCCAACCCGAAGGTGGCCGGCAACGGCCTGGCGCGGCTGCGCGCCGCAGGTGTTCAGGTGGCCAGCGGCCTCATGGCCGCGCAGGCGGAGGCGCTCAATCCCGGCTTCGCCAAGCGCATGCGCAGTGGCCTGCCGTACGTGCGCGTGAAATCAGCCATGAGCCTGGACGGCCGCACGGCCATGGCCAGTGGTGAGAGCAAATGGATCACCTCGGAGGCCGCACGCCTGGATGTGCAACACCTGCGTGCACGCAGCTGTGCCATCGTCACTGGCGTGGGCACGGTGCTGGCCGATGACCCGGCCATGACTGTGCGGCTCCCCGGCCATCGCCGCCAGCCCCTGCGCGTGGTGGTGGATGCGCAGCTACGCACGCCACCGGCGGCGCGCATCCTGCGGGGCGGCGCCTTGCTCGCAACCTTGACGCGCGATACTGACGAGGCACTTGCCGCCGCCGGCGCCACGCTCGTGCCCATGCCTGCCAAGGCGGGTCGCGTGGATCTGGAAGCCCTGCTGCGCAGGCTTGCAGAACAGGAGGTAAACGAGGTGCTGGTGGAGGCCGGGGCCGTGCTGGCGGGCGCCTTCGTCAGTGCGGGGCTGGTGGATGAATTGGTCATCTATCTGGCCCCCAAGCTCATGGGCCATGGCGCGCGCGGGCTGTTCGAGCTTCCCGGACTCAATACCATGGCACAAGCGCTCCCGCTCACCATCAGCGATGTGCGTGCTGTCGGCCGCGACTGGCGTGTGACCGCTCGGGTGACAAGCCGGTGACGAGGGGCATATGATGGGCGTTCGACGTGCGAGGCCGCGATAGAAAGATGTTTACCGGAATCATTCAGGCGATTGGGGAAGTGGCGGCGCTGGAGCCTCGCGGGGCCGATGTGCGGCTGCGCATGCGTACCGGCAGCCTGGACCTGGGTGATGTCCGCCTGGGGGACAGTATCGCCGTGAACGGCGTGTGCCTGACGGCCGTCGAATTGCCGGGGGACGGCTTCTGGGCCGACGTATCCGGTGAAACCCTGGCGCGCACCAGTTTCTCCGACCTGCGTATCGGCAGCCGCGCCAACCTCGAAAAGGCACTCACGCCCACCTCGCGACTGGGCGGCCATCTGGTCAGCGGCCACGTGGATGGTGTCGGCACCGTGGTGCGGCGTTGGGACGATGGTCGTTCCGTGCGCTTTGCCATCCGTGCACCTGACGAGCTGGCCAAGTACATCGCTGAGAAGGGGTCCATTTGCGTCGACGGTATCAGCCTCACTGTGAATGCGGTGCAAGGCGCAGAATTTGAACTCAACATCGTGCCCCATACCCTCAGCGAGACCACCATGGGCGATTTCACCGTCGGCCGCCGGGTGAATCTCGAAGTGGACGTGATCGCGCGTTACTTGGAACGCCTGTTGCTCGGTGAACGCGCCGCACAATCCGACGTACCCGGTATCACGCTCGATTTCCTGGCCGAAAACGGCTTTCTGAAGAAGTGACCCGCTGACACACATGGCCTTCAACACCATCGAAGAAATCATCGAGGACATCCATCAGGGCAAGATGGTGATCCTCGTGGACGACGAGGATCGCGAAAACGAAGGCGATCTGCTCATGGCAGCCTCCCTGGTACGCCCTGAGGACATCAATTTCATGGCGCGCTACGGGCGCGGCCTGGTGTGCCTCACCCTCACCCGCGAACGCTGCGAGCAGTTGCGGCTGCCGCTCATGGTGACGGACAACAACGAAAAGCACTCCACCGCGTTCACGCTCTCCATCGAGGCGGCACGTGGCGTGACCACGGGCATCTCCGCCTATGATCGCGCCCATACCGTGCGTACCGCCGTGGCGCCCAACGCACGCCCCGAAGACCTGGTGCAGCCCGGTCATATCTTCCCGCTCATGGCGCGGCCCGGCGGCGTGCTCACCCGTGCCGGCCACACCGAGGCGGGTTGTGACCTGTCGCGTCTCGCCGGGTTGGAGCCTGCCGCCGTCATCGTGGAGATCCTCAACGAGGATGGGACCATGGCGCGTCGTCCCGATCTGGAAATCTTCGCCGCGAAGCATGGCCTCAAGATCGGCACCATCGCCGACCTTATCGAATACCGCTTGCGCAACGAGCCGACGGTGGAACGCATCGCCGAGTGCAACATGCCCACGGAACATGGCGATTTCCGCCTGGTGGCCTATCGCGACCTCATCGATCGCAGCCTGCACTTGGCCCTGGTGCACGGAACGGTCGACCCCGAGGAAACCGTGGCCGTGCGCGTTCACATGCAGAACACGCTGTGCGACAGCTTCGGTAACCTGCGCAGCGACTGCGGCTGGCCGCTGCCACGTGCGCTCGACTACCTGGGGCGACAGAGGAGTGGCGTGGCCGTGATCCTGCGGCAGCCGGAGAGTACCGACGGCCTGTTACGTCACATCCAGGACTATGCCCTCGAGGATCGCGGCGTGAAGCCACCGCGCCAGGAGACCACTGCAGATCTGCGCACCTACGGCATGGGCGCCCAGATCCTCAAGGACCTCGGCGTGCGCCGTATGCAGGTGTTGAGTTCGCCCAAGAAGATGCATGGTCTGTCGGGCTTCGATCTCGAAGTGGTCGGCTATATCCACGGCGACGAATGACGTATTCGAGGAACAAGACCACGGGGAACACCGGGCACGCATAGACGGAAAGCATGTAGGAGCGGCCTCAGGCCGCGATGGCGTGGTATTCGACGAAAATCGTGGCCTGAGGCCGCTCCTACATGAAGGTCGATTTCCGCGTCTTCCCCGTGTCCCCCGTGGTAATGCTTTTCTCTTCCCAAACTACGAACTGCGAAGGAACAGAGACATGGGCAGCATGAAGACCATCGAAGGCAACCTGGTGGCGGGCGGTGCCCGCTTCGGTATTGTCGTCAGTCGTTTCAACAGCTTCGTGGTGGAAAGCCTGCTCGATGGCGTGCTTGACACCCTGCGCCGGCACGGCGCCGAAGACAGCGCCATCGAGATCGTGCGTGTCCCCGGTGCGTTCGAGATCCCCCTGGTGGCGCAGCGCATGGCAGCGGGGCGCAAGTATGACGCCATCATTGCCGTGGGCGCGGTGATCCGCGGCGGCACGCCGCACTTCGACTATGTGGCCGGCGAATGTGTGAAAGGCCTGGCGCAGGTTTCCATGAGCCACGATGTGCCCGTCGCTTTCGGTGTGCTCACGGTGGACACCATCGAGCAGGCCATCGAGCGTGCCGGCACCAAGGCGGGCAACAAAGGCGTCGAGGCGGCATTGTCAGCCATCGAAATGGTCAACGTACTGCGCGGGCTGGGTGCAGAAAAGTAAGCCATGAACGCCAACCCTCGCTCACGGGCGCGCGCGCGCGCCGTCCAGGCGTTATACCAGTGGCAGCTCACCGGGCAGAACGTCTCTGATGTGGAAAGCCAGTTCCTTGCCGAAGAAGACATGAACGGCGTGGACGTAGGGTATTTCTCCACATTGCTGCACGAAGTGCCGGCCAACCTCAAGTCGTTCGACGAGCATCTCGCCAGCGTGATCGATCGCGGTATCGATGCGGTGGATCCGGTCGAACGCGCGGTGCTACGGCTCGGCGTGTGCGAGCTGGCACTGCATCCGGAAGTGCCCTATCGCGTCGCCATCAATGAAGCCGTGGAGCTTGCCAAGGTGTACGGTGCCGAACAGGGCCACAAGTACGTCAACGGCGTACTCGACAAGCTTGCACGCAAGCTGCGCAAGGCCGAGACCGGCGCTCGCAAGTGAGCCCGTGGCCCTCGGCGAATTCCAGCTCATCGAGCGTTTCTTCACCAGCCAGCCGGTGACGCGCGACGACGTCACCCTCGGCGTGGGTGACGATTGTGCGCTGCTGCGCGTGCCCGCAGGAATGCTGCTTGCCGTCACCATGGACACCCTGGTGGAGGGGCGGCATTTTCCACAGGGCACGGATCCCGGCGCGCTGGGTCACAAGGCGCTGGCGGTAAACCTTTCTGACCTCGCCGCCATGGGCGCTGAACCCGCTTGGGTGACGCTCTCCCTGAGCCTGCCCGCGGCGGACGAAGGTTGGCTCACGGGTTTTGCCGACGGTCTGCTCACCCTGGCCGAACGCCATGGGGTGCAATTGGTCGGCGGCGATACCGTGCGCGGCCCCTTGGCCATCACTGTGCAGGCACACGGCTTCGTGCCGCCGGCGCAGGCCCTGCGGCGCGGCGGCGCAGGCGTCGGCGATACCGTCTACGTGACCGGCACGCTGGGCGAAGCGGGTGCAGGCCTGCAAATCGCGCTCGGGGAACGTGCTGTGGCGGAGCCGGATGCGAGCCGGCTGCGCATGCGCCTGGACAGACCATCACCGCGACTGGAATGGGGGCGTGCCTTGCGTGGCCTGGCTTCCGCGGCCATCGATGTGTCGGATGGACTTGCCGCCGATCTGGGCCACATCCTCGAAGCCAGCGGTGTGGGCGCCACCCTGAGGCTGGATGCATTGCCGGTGTCGGAACCGCTGTGCCGTGCGGTAGGCACGCAAGAGGCGCACCGCCTGGCGCTGGCTGCCGGCGATGATTACGAGTTGTGTTTTACGGCGCCGGTGGCGAGCGCCGCGGCCATCGCCGCGCTGCCATTTCCCTGTACAGCCATTGGCACCATCGAACCTGCACCGGGCTTGCGTATCCTCGATGGCCATGGGAACGCGCTGAATCTGGCCAGTATCGGCTTCGATCACTTCCGGGGTACACCATGAATCGGGGACTGCTCCGCGACCCGGGGCACCTGCTTGCGCTGGGTTTCGGCAGTGGCCTGATGCGCTTCGCACCCGGCACCTTCGGCACCCTGGCTGCCATTCCCCTCTACCTGCTGTTGCAGTCCCTGCCGCTGGTGGTCTATCTGATCGTCATCGTTCTGTTGTTCGTGCTGGGGGTGTGGATCTGCGGCCGTACCGCGCGGGCGCTGGGCGTGCACGATGCCCCATCCATCGTGTGGGACGAGGTCGTGGGCTATCTGCTGGTGATGGCCGCGGCACCCCAGGGCTGGGGGAGCGTGCTGCTGGGGTTCGTGCTGTTTCGCGTGTTCGACATCGCCAAGCCCTGGCCCATCCGCTGGGTGGACCGGCGCGTCACCGGCGGCCTCGGCATCATGCTGGACGACCTCATCGCCGCCATCCCCGCCTGGCTCCTCCTCCAGCTCGCCACCCATCTTCTCTTCTGAACCGAAGCGCAACGCGGAGGCCTCGGAGGCGCGGAGGACGCGGAGAATTTCACCGCGAAGGACGCAAGACGCACCAATGACATTCGCCTGCATTGGTGTCTATCCGGGGACTTTCAGTCCCTTCGCGTCCTCCGCGTTGGAATGGGGGAGGGTATCAGGCCGCAGGCTTGCGCTTGTCGTGCTCGATGAGGGCGTAAGCGGAGTGGTTGTGGATGGATTCGAAGTTTTCCGATTCCACCACATAGGAAACGATACGCTCGTCCCGATTCAGCCGGGCGGCCACATCGCGCACCATGTCTTCCACAAATTTGGGATTGTCGTAGGCGCGCTCGGTCACGTACTTCTCGTCGGGGCGTTTGAGCAGGCCGTACAGTTCGCAGGAGGCCTCCTTTTCGACCAGATCGATCAGTTCCTCGATCCACACAAAGCCTTCACAGCAGGCAGTGACGGTAACGTGTGAGCGCTGGTTGTGGGCGCCGCGGTCGGAAATTTCCTTGGAGCACGGGCACAGGCTGGTGACGGGCACCACCACGCGCACCTTCATGCTTGGGCGCCCATTGACGATCTCGCCGATGAAGCACACATCGTAGTCCATGAGGCTTTCCACGCCGGACACCGGGGCCTTCTTCTGAACGAAGTACGGGAAGGACATTTCCACGTGCCCCGCTTCGGCTTCCAGCACCTGCACCATCTCGACCAGCATGTCCTTGAAGGACTTTACCGACAGCTCGCGTTCCTGGCGGTTCAGGATCTCCACGAACCTCGACATGTGTGTGCCCTTGAAATTGTGCGGAAGGTTCACGTACATGTTGAAGCTCGCAATGGTGCGCTGCTCGCCGCCGGTGCGATCCTGCACGCGGACCGGATGGCGGATGTCCTTGATGCCCACCTTGTTGATGGGAATCCGGCGCGTATCATGGCTGCTCTGCACGTCAGCCATTGCATTCTCACAGCACTTTGTCATTCTTCAGTCTTCCTTCGCGTAGCGGACGCAAGCACGTTCCGTCTCCCAGACGGTTACGGCGCTTACTTGCACGCGCTCGTTGTCGAGGGTTGCGGCGATGCGTTCGAACAGGTGGGTGGCGATGTTTTCCGCCGTCGGATTGACGCGGTCGAAGGGCGGCACTTCGTTCAGATAGCGGTGATCCAGTTCCTCCGCCGCCGTGCGCGCCGCCGCTTTCACGTCCTTGAAATCAATGGCCATACCCAGCCGGTCGAGCCCGGAGGCCACGACCTCCACTTCCACCTTCCAGTTGTGGCCATGGAGCCGACGGCATTCCCCGGCATAGTCCCGCAAGGAGTGGGCAGCAGCAAAATCGGTAACGACCTTGAGGGTATACCTGGGTTTCATGGGGTGAAATGTTGAGCGAATCGCTAAGAATTTACGTGAGACGAAAACGGTTATCAAGTCCCGGCCATCCAGGCGCGAACGGCGGCGATTATACCATCCGTATGGAGCCCGCATTCCGCCAGGAGTTCGCCGCGGTTGCCTTGCTCGATGCAGGTGTCGGGCAGGCCCAGATGACGCACCGGCAGGTCGATGTCGGCACCCGCCAGGAATTCCGCGACGGCGCTGCCGGCCCCACCTGCCACCACGTTTTCCTCCAGCGTCACGAGCAGCCGATGGCCCGCAGCGACTTCCCGCAGCAGTGCTTCATCCAATGGCTTGATGAAACGCATGTTGACCACGGTAGCGTCCAGTATCTCGCCCGCCGCCAGGGCGGGGGTTACTTGGCTGCCGAAGGCGAGCAGGGCGACGTCACGGCCCTTGCGGCGTACCTCGGCCTTGCCCACCGGCAGCGGTTCCAGGGTGGGCGTGACCACCACGCCGGGGCCGGTGCCGCGCGGGTAGCGTACCGCCGCGGGGCCGTCGTGAAGAAAGCCCGTGGTGAGCATGCGTCGACACTCGTTCTCGTCGGCCGGGGCCATGATGACCAGGTTGGGCACGCAGCGCAGGAAGGACAGGTCCAGGGTGCCGGCATGGGTCGGGCCATCCGGGCCGACGATGCCGGCGCGGTCGATGGCGAACAGCACCGGCAGGTTCTGCAGCGCCACATCATGGATGAGCTGGTCGTAGCCACGTTGCAAAAAGCTTGAATAGATGGCGACCACGGGCTTCATGCCTTCACAGGCCAAGCCTGCGGCCAGGGTCACCGCGTGCTGCTCGGCGATGCCCACGTCCAGGTAGCGGGTGGGGAAGCGTTCCGAGAACGTCACCAGCCCGGACCCCTCGCGCATGGCGGGGGTGATGCCCCACAGGCGCGGGTCGCGCTCGGCCATGTCGCACAGCCAGTCGCCGAATACCTCGGTGTAGGTGGGGCCGGACGCCGTGGACAGCATGTCGCCCGTAGCGGGGTCGAAGGGCGTGACGCCGTGATAGAAGCAGGGGTTCTGTTCCGCGGGCGCATAGCCCTTGCCCTTCTTCGTGACGATGTGCAGGAACTGCGGGCCCGAGAGCGAACGCAGGTTATGCAGGGTCTTGACGAGGGTTTCCAGGTCGTGCCCGTCCACCGGGCCGATGTAGTTGAAGCCCAGTTCCTCGAATAGCGTGCCCGGCACCACCATGCCCTTCACGTGCTCCTCGGCGCGGCTGGCCAGTTCCCACAGCGGCGGCACATTGCGGAGCACCTTCTTGCTGCCCTCGCGCACCGTGGAATAGAAGCGGCTGGACAGGAGGCGCGCCAGGTAGTTGGACATGCCGCCCACGTTGGGCGAAATGGACATCTCGTTATCATTGAGCACCACCAGCAGGTCGGCATCCAGATCCCCGGCGTGGTTGAGGGCCTCTAAGGCCATGCCGGCGGTCATGGCACCGTCGCCGATGACTGCGATTACCTTGCGCCGGGAGCCGCTTTGCCGTGCGGCCAGGGCCATGCCCAGGGCGGCGCTGATGGAGGTGCTGGAATGGCCGGTACCGAAGGTGTCGTAAGGGCTCTCGTCGCGCTTGGGAAAGCCCGACAGGCCGCCGCGCTTGCGCAGTGTGGGCATGCGATCGCGCCGCCCCGTGAGGATCTTGTGCGGATAGCTCTGGTGTCCTACATCCCACACGATGCGGTCTTCGGGGGTGTTGAACACGTAATGCAGGGCAATCGTGAGTTCCACCGTGCCCAGCCCGGCCGCCAGGTGGCCGCCCGTGCGGCTGACCGTATCGATCATGAATTCTCGCAATTCCTTTGCCAGGGATCTGAGTTGCGGCACCGATAACGCACGCAATTGCTCCGGTCCTTGGATTCGGTGGAGGACAGGCTGGAAGGAATCAGGCATTCAACTGGAATCCGGGCAAGCGGGGGAAAGCGTTCAATGATGGCGGCGCAGTCGGGCGCATGCAAGGCCCGCAAGGCGATTGGAGGGGGGACGGCCCAACGCAAAGGCGCACAGGACACAAAGATCGCCAAGCTAACCTACCGAAAGCTGGCGGTGCCTTGGTCATCCGTTTACGAGCCGCCTCAGGCGCGCCTGGCTTCGGATTGAGGCCGCGCCTCGTCTTTCGCGCCTTTGCGTTGATACTCTTCTCTAATTCCCGCGCTCGACGATGTAGTCCGCCAGCCAACGCAGCGGGTCGGCGGCAGCATCGAACCCGTCGAGGCTGGCCCGTGCGGCGGCGTGTACCTCGCGCAGTTTGTCCTTGGCGCCGGCCAGGCCCAGCAGGGAGGTGTAGGTGGGCTTGTTGCGCGCCTCGTCGGATCCCTGGCGCTTGCCCAGGGTGGCCGTGTCGGCCTCCACGTCGAGGATGTCGTCACGGATCTGGAAGGCCAGGCCGATCTGGGTGGCGTACTCGTCCAGCCGGTCGCCGAGGGCATCGGTGTAGGCGGGCGCACCCAGTGCACCCAGGCGCACGCTGGCGCGGATCAGGGCGCCAGTCTTGAGCCGGTGCATGTGCGCCAGCTCATCCAGGTCGAGGCGCCGGCCCTCGGCCGCGATGTCGATGGCCTGGCCGCCCGCCATGCCGCGCGATCCGCTGGCGCGGGCCAGTTCGGCCACCATGTGCAGGCGGCGCGCCGGGTCCGGGATCATGGCAGGGTCTTTGGCCAGCACCTCGAAGGCCAGGGTCTGCAGGGCGTCGCCCGCCAGGATGGCCGCGGCCTCGTCGAAGGCCTTGTGGCAGGTGGGCTTGCCGCGGCGCAGGTCGTCATCGTCCATGGCCGGCAGATCGTCATGGGCCAGGGAATAGGCGTGGATGAATTCGACGGCGCAGGCGGGGCCGTCCAGACTGGCCGGATCGGCCCCCAGGGCCCGTCCTGCCGCATAGACCAGCACCGGGCGCACGCGCTTGCCGCCGTCCAGCGTGGCATAGCGCATGGCCTCGTGCAGCCCTGTCGGCGCCTCTGCGGCGGACGGCAGCCAGCGCCCGAGGGCGTCCTCGACGCGGGCCTGGTACTCGCGCAGCAGCGTCTCAAGTCTCATCGACGGCATCGTCCGCATTCGGCTTCAGGGCGAAGGGCACCAATTCCTCCAGACCGTTTTTCTCCAGCAGCAGGCGCACCTTCTGCTCGGCCTCGCCCAGGGCCTGATGGCAGGAACGGCTCAGTTGCACACCCCGCTCGAAGTCGGCGAGCGCCTGTTCCAGCGAAAGCTCGCCATGCTCCATGCGTTCGACGATGGCCTCCAGCTCGGCCATGGACTTCTCCAGGTCAAAGGCGTTTTCTGTCTTGCGGTTGCCGGTCTTTGCCATAGATGAACCCTCCGGGGCGGGGCGGTACGGTAACACACCCCGTCCGGTTCAGACAGTCCACGGCGCGGCGTGTTGCGGCCGCCTGTCCGCATCCGTAATACTCAAATCCTTGGGACCGCTAAGGGAGATGCATGGTGCGTTTTGGCTGGGACAAGCTTTTCGGTCGTGCCTTTGGGCGCGTGGCCGTAACCGGTGGTCTGTTGCTTGCGGCGGGTGCCGCGCAGGCTGGCGTGAGCCTGGGTGCGGGGGTCGAGTACTTCTATTGGCGCGAGTATGACGATGCCGCGCACAGGGAACTGCTGGATGAAACCGGTCCGCGTGCGGTCGCCACGCTGGAACTCTCGGCAGCAGCGGCGCGCCATACCGACCTGCTCCTGCGCGGCAAGGTGTACGGCGGCGACGTGGACTATGACGGCGAGTTCCAGGACGGCACTCCTGCCAAGACCACCTCGCGTTACCAGGGGATCGCCGCGGAGGCAGGATTCGGTTTCCACCCCCGCCAAAGCGGGACTGATCCGGTATCTCTGGTCTTCACCTTCGGCGTGGACAACTGGACCCGCGACATCAAGGGCTCGGGTGGCTACGAGGAAGAGTACACGCTGATGTACCTGCGCATCGGCGGAGAGAGCGTCCGCCCACGTTGGCGGGCACGCGCCGGCCTGTTGCTGCCTGTGGATGTGGAAGAGCACGTGGAACTGTTCGGCGGCTTTGACCTGCGCCCGGAACCTCGTCCGTGGCTCTACGTGAGCGTCGGCTACCGGCTGAGACCACACGTGGAGCTTGGGCTCGATTACCAGGGTTATCGCCTGGACACCTCTGACCCGGAGGCCGTAGACACGGACGGTGATGGTGTCACTGATATCTTGGCGTTCCAGCCACGCAGCGATCAGGACACACTGACGGCAACCGTACGGGTGAACTTCTAGGGGAGTGTGTGCACTTATTTCGGAGTACGCCGATACCGGCGCCAGGGAAGGTGGCGCTCCCACGGGGACTCGAACCCCGGTTTTCGCCGTGAGAGGGCGACGTCCTAGACCGCTAGACGATGGGAGCTTGTGCGTAGCCGGACGGCTCAGCGGGGTGGTATTATACGCAGATGTTTTCATGGCTCAAGCAATCCGCAAAAAAATTCGGACTCTTTTCCGACGACGATCCGCCGCCTGCCAAATCCGGCCCCCGCATCATCCCGCGTGATCAGCACAACATCTCCCGCGCCCACATCAGCGAAAACGCGCTGAAGGTGCTGTACCGCCTCAAGCAGGCGGGATTCCAGGGTTACCTGGTGGGCGGCGGCGTACGCGACCTGCTGCTCGGGCGCGAGCCGAAGGATTTCGACGTGGCCACGGACGCGCGGCCGGAAGAGATCCGTCAGGTGTTTCGCAATTGCCGCATCATCGGCCGCCGCTTTCGCCTGGCCCACGTGCATTTCGGCAGAGAGATCATCGAGGTGGCCACCTTCCGCGCCCAGCATGGCGAAGACAGCGACGAGGATGTGACCGACGGCAACGGGCGTATCCTCAGCGACAATGTCTACGGCACCATCGAGGATGATGCCTGGCGCCGTGATTTCACGGTCAACGCGCTTTATTACGATATCCGTGATTTTTCCGTGGTGGACTACGCCGGTGGCGTGGAAGACCTGAATGCGGGACGCCTGCGCATCATCGGCGATCCCGTTCAGCGTTTCCGCGAGGACCCGGTGCGCATGCTGCGGGCGGTACGGTTTGCCGCCAAGCTCGGTTTTCGCATCGACGCCGAAAGCGAGCGTGCCATCTACGAACTGGGCCACCTGCTCGCGGACATCTCACCGGCACGCCTGTTCGACGAAACCCTCAAGATGTTCCAGGCCGGCTATGCAGCCGAAACCTTCGAACTGCTGCGCCATTACGCGCTGTTCGGCTATCTCTTTCCCGAGACCGACGCGGAACTGAAGCAGGAGCGTAACCATTTCCCACACGTGTTCGTGGCACGTGCCCTGGAAAATACCGATCGGCGTGTGGAAGAGGGCAAGGCCATCACCCCTGCCTTTCTGGTGGCGGCACTGCTGTGGGAACCGGTGGCACGCGAGGCGGCCAAGAACCGGGAGCATGGCATGAGCGAACTGGAGGCCATGCAGGTGGCGGGCGATGCAGTGGTGGCCCGCCAGGTACGCCACGTGGCATTTCCCAAGCGCTTCACGCTGCAGGCACGGGAGATCTGGATCTTGCAGGAACGCCTGAAGCGCCGCGGCGGTAAACGTGCAGAGACCCTCATAGGTCACCCGCGCTTCCGCGCCGGCTACGACCTGCTCCTGCTGCGCGCCGAATGTGGCGAGGGTGTGGCTGAGCTTGCCGAATGGTGGACACAGTTCCAGGCACAGGACGAAGGCGGCCGTCGCGACATGGCGGCTGGTGTGCGTGAACCGGCGAAAAAGCGCCGCCGTCCGCGCCGACGCAAGCGCAAGCCGGCCGATCAGGGCCTGGCCGAGTGAGCGAGGCCTACATCGGCCTCGGCAGCAATCTCGAACAGCCGGAACGCCAGGTGCGTTCCGCCATCGAGGCGCTTGCGGGTATTCCGCACACGCGCAGGGTGGCGGTGTCACGGCTTTATCTCACACCACCTATGGGACCGGCCGGCCAGCCCGATTACGTAAACGCAGTGGCGGTGCTCGAAACGACACTGGCGCCACTGGCATTGCTGGATGCACTGCTCGCCATCGAGGCAGCCCACGGGCGCACACGCAATGGCGAACGCTGGGGAGCGCGGACCCTGGACCTGGACCTGCTGCTCTATGGCGGGGAGACCATCACCCACCCGCGCCTCATGGTCCCGCACCCGGGATTGGCGCTGCGCGCCTTCGTGCTGCTGCCCCTTTGTGACGTCGCCCCCGACCTGCGCCTGCCGGACGGGCGCGCGATCGCCGCACTGGCTGCAGCCTGTGACCACAGCGGCATCCGCCCTCTGGCACAGTAAACTAGGCACTTCCTGAACCAGAGAGTACGCGGTGGTCCAACGCACACTTCGCCATATCGTCGTGGAAGGCCCCATTGGTGCAGGCAAGACCACGCTCGCCCGTCGTCTCGCGCGCACCTTCGGCAGCGAGCTGCTGCTGGAAGGTGCCGAGGACAACCCCTTCCTCGAGCGTTTCTACCAGAATCCGCGCCAGGCCGCGCTGCCCACCCAACTGTTTTTCCTGTTTCAGCGTGCACGCCAGTTGCAGGCGCTCAGGCAGGCCGACATGTTCGCGCCGGTGCGCGTGGCCGATTTCCTCATGGACAAGGATCGCCTGTTCGCCGAACTTACCCTGGACGCGGACGAACTCAGGCTTTACGAGCAGGCCTATGCGCACCTCACCCTGGAACTTCCGGCACCGGACCTGGTGATTTATCTGCAGGCTCCCGTGGATGTGCTCATGGCACGCATCGCCAAGCGCGGTCGCCCGGAGGAGCGCACCATCAGCCCCGATTACCTCCATCGTGTCGTTGAGGCCTATGCGCGCTTCTTCTACCATTTCGACAAATCGCCTCTGCTCATCGTGAATGCGGCCGAGATCGATATCGCCACGAATGACAGGGATTACGAGCAATTGCTCGCGCGCGTGCAGTCCATCCGCAGCGGACGGCACTTCTTCAACCCCCTCCCCATCGGTTTGTGAGCATGAGCATGAGCAT